>JAJDVC010000044.1 GCA_022826305.1 Gammaproteobacteria bacterium
CTGCTCATGACGATTTTCTGCGTGGACCGACCATGTTGGGGTAAGATTGCCGTCATGAACGAGATGCCCTTTCCGAAGCCGCCGCCGGCCGAACCGCTCCCACTGGAAACCTGGCTGGACCGGCCCGACCGCGCCGAAGTGGGCCGCGAGCCGTTCTTTCGCGGGCGGGACGCGGAGTTCGATGTCTTTCGCCGGGCGGCGGGCAGCCTCAACGCAGGAATGGTCGGCGGCAGCACGATGATCTTCCAGGGCGCTCCGGGTGCCGGCAAGTCGGCCCTGATGGCGGAGTGCATGGAGGCGGTGCGGCGTCATTCGACCCCCGAGGCGCCCTGGGTGGCAGTGGCCATGAATCCCGGATCCCTGCGGTATCCCGACCGGGTGGTCAGGGAAATGGTGGATGCGGCCAATGCGGAAAGCGCGCGTCTCCGGGAGAGGACATCCGGGTCCATTTCCGGGGTGCTGGGGGATCTTCTGGAGCGCGGCCGGCAGATGCTTCGGGAGATCCCGGATCGGGATATCTCGGTGGGTGGTGTGTCATGGAGCGGACGGGAGCGGGAAGTGTCCGCCTCGGGGGTATTCTCGCATGCCGCGCCGCTGCTGAAGAGGTTTCACATCGTGGTGTGTGTGGACGAGGCCCAGAACATACCCGTTGCCAGCATGACCCGGGACGCCCTGGATTGTCTCCATCGTGACCCCGGGGGAATCCCCCTGGTGGCGGCGTTCTTCGGTCTGAGCGATACCCAGCAGGTGCTGCGCCAGTGCGGCCTATCGCGGTTTGCCGACGAACGGGTGGTGACCCTCGAGCGGTTGCCGGCCGGGGATGCGGCCAGCGCCATCCGGAGCGTATTCGACGCCTACGGTTTCACGGGTACGCCGGAAGACCGGGAAGTGTGGATGAACGAACTGGCCGCACTGTCCCAGGGGTGGCCGCAGCACATCAACCGGGTGGCCGTGGCGGCGGCCCGGGTGATCCGCGACAACGGCGGACGCATCGATGGAACGCTACTGGAGCAGACCCTGGAAAGCGGCAGAAAACGGAAGGATGCCTACTATGCCGGACGGCTTGCGGCTGGCTCCAGGCCGCCTTGGGTCTATCGCCAGATGGCCCTGGCGGCCAGCGAGAAGGGCGGCGTGCTGCCCCATGACGATCTGCGCCAATTCCTGGCGCAAGAGAGCCTGGAAGAATTCCTCGCCAATGCCCTGCACGCCGGCCTGCTGGCCGAGACGAAGCATCTGCCCTATCATTACCAGATTCCCATCCCGTCCTTCGGGGACTACCTGCGGGCTCTGTCGGTGGAACCGCCGTCGACCTGAGAGACGATGGTCATGAACGACATTGCTGGTGAGCATGGTGCCCGGGTACTGAAGGCGTGCCAGAACCAGTCGGTTGCAGGATGATGCACAACTGCCTGCACAAGGGAATCATGTGCAGGGCTTGCTCCTGATCATTCCCGGACTTCAGTCGGCTTCATCCTCGCTGTCGATGTCCGGCCACATTTCACCCAGCGATCACCCGGCCCGTCGTGAGAGTTGTCCAATGACAAGTGAGCCTGTCCCGGTCGAATTGACCGTGGGTCCAGTTCCTGATGACCATGCTGGTCATATTCCTTCTCGACTTCATGGAGGTCTCGGTAGTGAATGTCGCAGCCGTCCTGTCCCTGCACGCCGAGGCGCTTGCCCTGCTCGAAAACGAACTTGAATGGCGCTCCCGGGCCGGGAAGCTGCATGCCCCACTTGATCGCTACGACAACGTCATCAGCGGAGCCATAGTCCGAACATTGCATGAGCGCCGTCAGGCGGCGGATATTCCCGGTATCCAGTCAGGGTTTCCCGGCGCCGGATGATGAGTAGCCGGTTTGCCCGGTATTTTCCGCATTGCAGGCGGCTGCACAGAGCCGGCAACCGGCATCCGGACCATCGCTTCGGGCGGTTGCCGTAGCGCCGGGCAGGAGCAGTCCTCACGCCGTGGCGTGATCAGGTATCAGGGTGCAAGGGTAGTCGCCATCAGGGTGCCAGGCGCTGTACCGCGAGGCGGAACAGGTCCTGGTACGGGCAGCTCCCGGACAGCATGAACACCACCCGGCGGGTATTGCGCACGATCACCGCACCGATGCACAGCAGCTTCAGGCGCAGCGTGCCGACATGCACCCGGGCCAGCCGCGTACCGTACAGCCCGTGGCGGCGGATCTGCTCCAGCAACACATAAGCCAGTCCGCCGGTCAGCATGCGGTACCGGTTCGGCCACCACAGCGAACAGCTGGTACGGTCGGCGAACAGGTCCAGATGCCCCGCCTTCACCAGGACCCGGCGTGGACGGCGCCAGGCACCCGCCTGATACGCAATCCCCCGAACAGCCGCTGCTTCCCCCGGCTTCGCTCATGCCGCCCGCGAGCTTCATCCGGCAACGCCCGCGACTGCCCGGTGATGTGTGGATCAAGGCCAATACCCGTAAGGTACTTCACCCCATGACGCTCGCACCAGCCCTGGAAATCGGCTTCGACCTTGTGCCGTCTGCGGTTTGAAAATCGGAGCGTGCTACCGGTACCATGTGTCATGGGTGGAAGCTCCGGCAATTCTTTTTCAACTCATTGAATTATATCATGTAACAGAGGTTCCACCCTCCTCCCTCATGCATTTTTCGGGTTAGGCCTGCGCCTGCAAAGTCGTCAAGGATATGGCCGAGGCGGTCGCCGGCCACCTGTCCGCAAACCGGGACGTTTCCCTGAACTTCTGAAATTCGCGTGGAAGGACAGAATGTCCGGATTCCATCAACATATCGTACATCCCCCTCAACAGAATACCGATCATGCCGGACGATGCAATTCCCGAGAGCGGGATGGTTTTTCCGGGGGAACATGAGGGCATCGTACCGCATCTTCAGGAAGCAGTAGTCTGCCGACGTAGATGATGGCGGCACGTTCCGCGAACCGGTCGGCACGGATTGTCCGTGTACTTGCCGAAGGGTTGGGGTAAGATTGCCGTCATGAGCGAGAGACCCTTTCCGAAGCCGTCACCGGCGGAGCCGTTGCCGCTGGAAACCTGGCTGGACCAGACGGACCGGGCTGAAGTCGGCCGTGAGCCGTTCTTTCGCGGGCGGCATGCAGAATTCGATGTCTTTCGCCGGGCGGTCGGCAGTCTCCATGATGGGCGGGTAGGGGGCGGCACGATGATCTTCCAGGGTGCTCCGGGCGCCGGCAAGTCAGCACTGATGGCAGAATGCATGGAAGCGGTGCGGTGCCATTCGACTCCCGAGGCGCCCTGGGTAGCGGTGGCGATCAGGCCCGAGACCCTGAATTCCGCCATCGATGTCATGATGCTTCTGGTCGAGGCGGCCAGTGTGGAGAGCGAGCGGCTTTCGAAGATGGCGCCCGGGACAGCCACCGGCAAGCTCGAGGGGCTTGTGGAGATCGGCCGGAAGTTCTACAGGGAGTTGTCGGAACGGGGCATTGGCGTGGCGGGTGTTTCCGTGGGGGGCAGACCGGCAACCGGGAGCAACGGAGAGACGCATGTTCCTTCGGAGCGGGTATTCCGGGACGCGGCCCCGCTACTGGGAGATTTCCATCTGGTGGTACTGGTGGACGAAGCCCAGAACACACCGGTTTCCGACAAGACGAAGGGCGTGATGGGCTGTCTGCACGATCCGCCGGCAGGAATTCCCCTGGTGGCGGCATTCTTCGGTCTGAGCGATACCCAGCAGGTGCTGCGCCAGTGCGGTCTCTCAAGATTCGCCAGAGGCCGGGTGGTGACTCTGGATCTTCTGCCGTTCGATGACGCAGCCTGCGCCATCCGGGATATCCTCGGAACCTACGGTTTCACGGGTGCGCCGGAAGATCGGGAAGTCTGGGTGAACAGGCTGGCCGAACTGTCCCAGGGCTGGCCGCAGCATGTCAACAGCGTTGCAGTGGCGGCGTGCGGAATCATCCGGGCCAACGGCGGGCGGATCGATTCGGGGCATCTGGACGAGGCCATGGCTGCCGCGGAGGAATACAAGCGGGAATACTATGCCGGCCGGCTTGCGGCCGGTTCCAGGCCGCCCTGGGTCTACCGTCAGATGGCCCTGGCCGCCAGGGAGAAGGGCGGTGTGCTGCCCCATGACGATCTGCGACAATTCCTGGCGCAAGAGAACCTCGACGAATTCCTCACCAATGCCCTGCACGTCGGTCTGCTGGCCGAGACGAAGCATCTGCCCTACCATTACCGGATCCCCATCCCGTCCTTCGGGGACTACCTGCGGGAACTGCCGGTGGAGCCGCCGACGGCCTGAGAGACAATGGTCATGAACGACACTGGGTGACGATCAGGGCCTGTTAACCCAAACGCAGGAATTCGAAGATGAGTCCGAAGGTGACGAAGTCGAGGAACATGACATCGAGCTTGTCGAAGCGAGAGAAGATCCTGGGGAAACCCTTGGGCCGACGAAACAGACACTCGATGCGGTACATGAGCAGGGGTGGACATTTTTCGAGCATCCGTAGCGGTCACGGGAAGCTCGGGGCCAGCCACCACGGGACCTGCCGATGGACTGTCGGTCGTTTCCTTTCGCGCAACTGCACCGTCGGAACGGATCTCGACTCCGGGACCGTTCAGATCGAACGCTTCGGTCCACGCCCGAATGATGCGACCCTGCTGTAACTGCGCGAACACACGATCCAGCACACCGTCTTCCGACCACCGATTCATCCGGGTATTACAGTGCGTCGATTACCGAACAACCCCGGAAGCGCACTACCTGCAACCGTACTCGACTACATGCAGGATCACATCGGGTACCTGTAGATTTGACTGACGTTCACCCGCTATCTCAGCAACAACGTTGCGATACACTCGTATCGGCTCAGGGTGAGTTCGGAAACGGTATCGATAGTAAACCGGAAGATCTGCCGCCATATTGAAGTGGGGAAGAGGTTGCAGCCGAAATCCTTAGGTAATGTCGTCACGAGTTATCGCGCCATGGCATGAGACATCGGACATGGATGGCAGCGAGGAATGATGCGGCATCCACTCCTTCGATCAGGACGTCAGCCTAGCAATCCGCTGCGGTACCTGCCGTAACAATCGCTCGGAGCGGCAGACCATGCGCAGCCACGGCCAGATGCAGTTTCGTGTCGAGCCCCGCTTGTGCGACCCATCGTCTGATTCCCGCCGCGCGCACCCGGCCGCATGGGGATGAACCTTGATGTGACTCGCGTCGATCATCAGCCATGCGTAGTCCGGTTCATCCATGAACTGTTCCAGCAGGCTCTCCCAGACCCCCTTGTCACGCCAGCGGCAGAAACGCCGATGAGTATTCTTCCAGTCTCCGCAGTCCGGCGGCAGGTCCCGTGCGCAGGGTCCACAGCACCGCATCGAGGAAACGCCGGTTGTCCCGGGCCACGCCGCCCCCAGCGCCCCCGGCATCCCGGCAGATAGGGTTCCGGTAGGGACCATTGTGCGGTCCGGAAGATCGCGTCTATGGTGCGCTTCGGTCATCTCGGACTCTCCGACAAATTGCCCCACTACATCATGTCATGAATCCCTTGACTTGTGACGACAGTATCTAGGGAAAAGAGCAACGAAAAGCCCGACGCCAGGGAACTGATGGATCGATCAATGGAGGATGATGTCCCACAGACAGTACCTAGTAACGGTAGTAATCGGGCTTGTAGGGGCCCTCGACCGGTACATTGATGTAGTCAGCCTGCTGTTGCGAAAGCCGGGTCAGATTTGCCCCGATCTTGTCCAGATGCAGCCGGGCGACCTCCT
This sequence comes from Gammaproteobacteria bacterium, assembly GCA_022826305.1. GTDB lineage: Bacteria > Pseudomonadota > Gammaproteobacteria > Arenicellales > Poriferihabitantaceae > Poriferihabitans. The sequence goes on from JAJDVC010000044.1 coordinate 5,743, forward strand.
CGTCCAGATGCTTGGGCAGTACGTATACCCTGTTTTCATATTCCTTCGTACCTGTCCACAGTTCCATCTGCGCCAGTACCTGATTGGTGAAGCTGTTCGACATCACGAAACTGGGATGCCCGGTGGCGCACCCGAGGTTCACCAGGCGACCCTCGGCAAGCAATGTAATCCGGTTCCCGCTCGGGAGCAGGATCTGATCCACCTGAGGCTTGATGTTCTCCCATTCGTACTGCTTCATCGAGGCAATATCGATCTCGTTGTCGAAGTGACCGATATTGCACACGATGGTCTCGTTCTTCATCCGGATCATGTGATCGTGCGTGATGACATGGAAATTCCCGGTCGTGGTGACAAAGATGTCGCCTTGCGAACAGGCCTCGTCCAGATGCACGACCCGGAATCCCTCCATGGCCGCCTGGAGCGCGCAAATCGGATCGATCTCGGTAACCCAGACCGTGGCCCCGAGGCCGCGCAGGGACTGGGCGCAGCCCTTGCCGACATCGCCATAACCCAGTACCACGGCGACCTTGCCTGCGATCATCACGTCCGTGGCGCGCTTGATGCCGTCAACCAGGGATTCCCGGCATCCGTAGAGATTGTCGAACTTGGACTTGGTGACCGAGTCGTTGACGTTGATGGCGGGGAAAGGCAGTTCGCCCCGCTCGGCCATCTGATACAGCCGATGCACCCCGGTGGTTGTCTCTTCGGTGACGCCCTTGACGGCGGCCAGCCGACGGCTGTACCAGGTCTTGTCCCGGGACAGGCGGGCACGAATGGAGGCGAACAGGGCAACCTCCTCTTCGCTTGAGGGGTTGTCCAGCACGCTGATATCCTGCTCCGCCTTGCTGCCGAGAATCAGCAACAGGGTGGCGTCCCCTCCATCGTCCAGGATCATGTTCGGCCCTTCCCCGTCCGGCCAGTCCATGATCCTGTGGGTGAATTTCCAGTAATCATCCAGGGATTCTCCCTTGTACGCAAAAACCGGAACCCCCCTGTCCGCAACCGCTGCCGCCGCATGGTCCTGAGTGGAAAAGATGTTGCAGGAAGCCCAGCGCACTTCGGCGCCCAGCGAGACCAGCGATTCGATCAGCACGGCTGTCTGGATCGTCATGTGCAGCGAGCCGGCGATTCTTGCACCCTTGAGCGGCTGCTCTGCGGCATATTTCTCACGGATCGAGACCAGGCCGGGCATTTCCGTTCTGGCCATACGAATCTCCTTATGCCCCCAGTCGGCAAGTCCGGGATCGGCAATGTGATGGTCGGGGGTGATTTGTTCAGCGGTTTGCAAGGACATTTTCAGGTTGCGGTTGGTTCATGATCAAACGATGCTTGCCCGGATATGCAGGTTCAGTTTCCCGCCTCTCCCGCAAGCGCCTCGGCCTTGTCGGTCATCTCCCAGGCAAACCCCGGCTCGGTGCGCCCGAAATGTCCGTATGCTGCCGTATTGCGGTAAATCGGTCGCAACAGGTCGAGTTGCCGGACGATCGCCTTCGGCCTGAGATCGAAATGCATGTCAACCAGGGACTCGATACGCGCTTCCGGTATCTTTCCGGTTCCGAAGGTCTCGATCATCACGGAAACCGGCTTGGCAACACCAATGGCGTAGGCGATCTGGACCTCGCACCTGTCGGCCAGGCCCGCAGCGACCACGTTCTTGGCTACATGGCGCGCCGCATAGGCGGCCGAACGGTCAACCTTCGACGGGTCCTTGCCGGAAAACGCTCCACCGCCGTGATGCGCCGAACCACCGTAGGTATCGACGATGATCTTGCGTCCTGTCAGACCGCAATCGCCCACCGGGCCGCCAATGACGAATCGTCCGGTCGGATTGACGAGAAAACGGGTATGCTGGGTCAGCATGTCCGGGGGCAGGACGGGTTTTATGATTTCCTCGATAACTGCCTCCCTGATTGTGGAGTAATCCACTTCGGCATCATGCTGGGTCGACAGAACGACCGTGTCCACGGACACGGGACTGCTGCCCTCGTAACGGACGGTCACCTGTGACTTTGCGTCGGGACGCAGCCATGGCAGGGCGCCCGCCTTGCGAACCTCGGACTGTTTCTGCACCAGCCTGTGTGCGCAGGTGATCGGGAAAGGCATCAGGACATCGGTTTCCCTGCAGGCGTATCCGAACATGAGCCCCTGGTCACCGGCCCCCTGGTCCAGATCGAGCCCCTCGCCTTCATTGACACCCTGGGCGATATCAGGGGACTGCTCATCAAGCGACACCCGTATCTCGCAGGTGCTGTTGTCGAATCCGACATCCGGCGAGTTGTAGCCGATCTCGCCGATCGTCCGGCGGGCCAGGGACTCGTAATCCACATCCGTTCCGGAGGTGATCTCTCCCGCCACGGTGACCATCCCCGTGGTGATCATCGTTTCGCAGGCCACGCGAGAACCGCGATCACCGGCCAGCAGGGCGTCAAGTACGGCATCCGAAATCTGGTCTGCCACCTTGTCCGGATGGCCCTCCGACACAGATTCCGATGTAAACAGATATGATTTCGGCATTTCGACTAAACCCTGGCAATTCAAACACCCGATGACTCGGGCCCAAGCTCAATATCACCGACCATCGCAACCCCGGGGATGCGACAGTCGGGGAATTTTCCAAAGGGCAAAATCATAGCACAGCGCAATTCCCGGTTTCATGCCCTGACATAAGATTATCTGATACAACTGCTCACGATCACTTTGCAGTACAATATTTCGCCCTTGCCGAGCAGACCTACTCCCATGAGCGATCCGTCTCCCCAGGCCGCCAGAAGTCCGCAGGAAACTGCACACACCCTGATGGAGGCCCTGCCGTACATCCGCAGATTTCAGGGAAAGACCATCGTCATCAAGTACGGTGGCAATGCGATGGTGGATCTGGAACTGAAGAAAAGCTTTTCGCAAGACGTCATCCTGCTGAAGCTGGCCGGCATTCACCCCGTGATCGTACACGGAGGGGGGCCCCAGATCAGCGATGTGCTCAACAGGCTGGGCAAGGCTTCCACCTTCGTGAACGGCCTGCGGGTTACTGACAAGGAGACGATGGATGTCGTGGAAATGGTTCTGGGCGGACTGATCAACAAGGAAATCGTCAGCCTGATCAATGCCATGGACGGGCGTGCGGTCGGCCTGACCGGAAAGGACGGATACCTGATCCGCGCCAGGAAACTGCCCTTCCAGGCAGACAGGTCGGAGAACGGAAACGCCCGGATAACAGACTACGGACAGGTGGGAGAAGTACAGTCGATCGACCCGCAACTCATACGGCTGCTGGAGTCCCAGGGCTTCATTCCGGTCATCGCGCCTATCGGGGTAGGGCCGGACGGAACGGCCTACAACATCAACTCCGACATGGTTGCCGGCAAGCTTGCCGCGGTGCTGCAGGCCGAAAAGCTCATGATGCTGACCAACACGCCGGGGGTACTGGACAAGCAGGGCAATCTGGTTGCCGACTTGTCGGTAGCGGATATTCCTTCCCTTGAGCAGGACGGCACGATCAGCCAGGGCATGATTCCGAAGGTGTCTTCCGCAGTCGATGCCGTCCAGTCGGGAGTGGATTCCTCCCTGATCATTGACGGACGGGTCAGGCATGCGCTGATCCTGGAACTGTTCACCGATGCCGGAATCGGCACCCGCATCAGGTCCTGACATCGGCTGGATTGTGCATCGGGCACTCCGAAAGGCGGGCCCCGGCCCGTGAATTCTCCGGATCAATCGTGACCATGGAAGTGGATGACGCAAGTCCGTAGCCGGGGCCTCCGGCGATGACAACCTGCACATGTCAATACCTTGTATGCTAGTATTGCTGATCTTGAAGTCGGTACCCGAGACCGGTATCGCATCATCGCGTTGAACAGCCGTTTCCCCCGTTCCACGACTCATGCCTGAAACGCATCACGAAACCGTTACCGATGTCCGGCACTGGACGGACACCCTGTTCAGCTTCCGCACCACACGCGATTCCGGCCTGCGGTTCAGGAACGGCGAATTCACCATGATCGGCATCGAAGTGAACGGAAAACCGTTGCTGCGCGCCTACAGCATGACCAGCTCGAATTACGAGGACTTCCTCGAGTTCTACAGCATCAAGGTACAGGACGGGCCGTTGACGTCCAGACTCCAGCATGTCCGCAAGGGAGACAGCCTGATCGTCAGCAAGAAACCGACCGGGACCCTGTTATGGGATCATCTTCGACCGGGCAGAAGCCTGTACATGCTCGGCACCGGAACCGGCATCGCGCCATTTCTCTCGGTCATGAAGGATCCGGACATATACGAGAACTTTGAAAAGGTAGTTCTGGTTCATGGATGCCGATATGCACGCGAACTGGCATACGGCCAACTCATGATCGACACGTTACGGAACAACGAATACTTCGGGGATATCGTCCGCGGCAGGTTGCTGCATTATCCGACCGTGACCCGGGAACCCTACGAGCACACGGGCCGGATCACTGACCTGATGGAATCGGGGCGGCTGTTCCGGGACATCGGCGCAACCCCGTTCGAACCGGATGACGACCGGGTCATGCTGTGCGGCAGCCCCGGCATGCTCAAGAGCCTCACCGACATGCTCCACCGCTACGGCTTCACCGAAACACGCAAGTCGGACTTCCGTGAATACGTGATAGAGCGGGCGTTTGTAGACAAGTAGCCGGTCTCTCGGCAGACGGTCCGGTTCAGGATTCGTCGCGCTCCAGAAACCGCCCTACCGACCTGTCCAGCAGGTCAAGGCCTTCCCGGGTTTCGGATTCGCTGATATTGAGCGGCGGCGCCAGCCTCAGTACGCTGCTTCCGGCCACCAGGGCAAGCAATCCGATGTCGGTACAGGCCGTCAACAGGTCCCTGGCCCTGCCTGAATGCCGGTCATTGAGTTCGCAACCAAGCAGAAGGCCCGTGCCCCGGACATCCCGGAACACATCATGCCTGCGGTTGATTCCGTGGATGCCGTCAACAATCTGCCGGCTGCGTGCCTTCACGTTGCCCAGCAGTTCTTCCGTATTGATCAGGTCCAGCGCCTTGCATGCGACCGCACAGGCCATGGGATTGCCCCCGAAGGTGCTGCCATGGGCGCCAACCACGAGATGCCTGCCGACCTCGTCCGTCGTCAGCATGGCGCTGACGGGAAATCCACACCCCAGCGCCTTTGCCGTGGTGAGGATATCCGGCACCACGCCCAGCTTCTCATAGGTGTACAGATATCCCGAACGGCCCACTCCGGTCTGTATCTCGTCAAATACCAGCAGGGCGTTGTGCCGGTCGCAGCAATCCCTGAGCGTCCGAATGAACTCCGTTGTCGCGGGCGTCACCCCCCCCTCCCCCTGGCAGGGCTCAACGATGACCGCACAGGCCCTTTCCCCGATATCCGAGAACCATGACCGGACAGCGTCGGGATCATTGTACGGGACATGGGAGATTCCGCCCGGTTTCGGTCCGAACCCGCTGCTGTATGCCGGCTGCCCGCCGGCACTCACCGTAAAAAGGGTGCGGCCGTGAAAGGCATTGTCGAAGGCCAGGATTTCATGCTTGTCCTCATCGGCCGTGTTGACCGCATAGCGCCGCGCAAGCTTCAGTGCGGCCTCATTCGCCTCCGACCCGGAGTTGGCGAGAAACACCTTCTCGGCAAAGGTCATGTCACACAGCCGTCTGGCGAGCGCCAGGGCCGGCTGGCTGGTCAGCACGTTGCTGACGTGCCAGAACTTCCGGGCCTGTTCCATCAGGGCGGATACGAGCGCCGGATGCGCATGCCCGAGCGCCGACACGGCGATGCCGCCGGCAAAGTCAAGATAATCCCTCCCATCCGTATCCCAGAGCCTGGAACCGGAACCGTGGGAAGGCAGCATGCTCATGGGCGCATAATTTGGCGTCATGACCTGCTCATGCCAGTCACGGGTGACCTGCGAACCGTCGGATGTCGAACCTGATACCTGATTGGTTGAGGGATTTTGCATGGCAGTCGGAACCAGGGGAATTACGCTGGAATTTTACCTGTATCGGTAGCAGAATATCAGTCTGTTTTTCAGTACAACGCCGATCAGGAAAATCATGACCATGACGCAAGAAATCCCCGAAAGAGAATCCATGGACGTGGACGTGGTCATAGTGGGCGCCGGCCCGGCCGGGTTGTCCGCAGCGTGTCGTCTGATGCAGATAGCCGGTGAAAACGACAGGGAGTTATCGGTCGTCGTGCTTGAAAAGGGCTCGGAGGTAGGTGCTCATATCCTGTCCGGAGCACTGCTTGAGCCGCGCGCCCTGAACGAGCTGTTCGGCAACTGGGAGGAACTGGGCGCCCCCCTGCACACCAGGGTCACGCAGGACCGGGTCCTCATGTTCAGGAACCGGAAAAAGGCAACCCGCATGCCGCTCTGGATGGTGCCCGGACCGATGCACAATGACGGGAACTACATCATCAGCCTGGGGGAACTGTGCCGCTGGCTGGCCGAGCAGGCGGAATCTCTCGGAGTCGAGATCTTTCCCGGCTTTCCGGCCTCGGAGGTCCTGTATCATGAGGACGGCAGCATCAAGGGCGTTGCAACGGGAGAGATGGGCAGGGGGGCCGACGGCACGATCAGGTCTTCGTACGAACCGGGAATGGAACTGCATGCCAAGATCACGCTTTTTGCAGAAGGCTGCCGCGGACAGCTGGGGAAGCAGGTGACACGGCAGTTCGAACTGGACAGGGATTCCCAGACCCAGCATTACGGCATCGGCATCAAGGAATTGTGGAAAATCGATCCCGCGAGACATGATCCCGGCCTGGTCATCCATGGCGCCGGATGGCCGCTTTCGGAGCATCGCGCAAGCGGCGGATCATTTCTTTACCATCTTGGAGAGAACCTGGTCTCGCTCGGCCTGATCACGGACCTGTGCTATGAAAATCCCTATCTCAGTCCGTTCGACGAACTGCAGCGCTTCAAGCATCACCCGCAAGTCAGGCAGTATCTCGAGGGAGGTGAGAGAATCGCCTACGGCGCCCGTGCAATCACCAAGGGCGGGCTGCACGCGCTGCCGCGGATGACCATGCCGAACGGACTTTTGATAGGCTGCGACGCCGGAACCCTGAATTTTTCCAAGATCAAGGGCACTCACACGGCCATGAAGTCCGGCATGCTCGCCGCAGAGACCGCCTTCAGGACCCTGCAGGGAGACGGGACGCTCGATGACTTCGAAAGGGAATTCAGATCATCGTGGCTGCATGCGGAACTCCATCGATCAAGAAATTTCGGCGCCGCCCTGCACCGGTTCGGAACCTGGCTTGGCGGCGCATTCAACTTCATCGACCAGAACTTCTTCTCGGGGAAGCTGCCGCTGACCCTGAGTGACCCGGTTCCGGACCACGAGGCCCTGAAACCGGCAGCGCAGTGCAGACCCATTCACTACCCGAAACCCGACGGGGTCCTGAGCTTTGACAAGACCGCCTCCGTCTATCTCTCCAGCACGAATCATGCGGAGGATCAGCCGGTACATCTCAGACTTGCAGACACGGCACAGGCTGTATCGGTCAACCTGGAACGTTATGCCGGGCCGGAGCAGCGATACTGCCCGGCCGGGGTTTACGAATTCATCGAGCAGGACGGCTCGCCGGCACTGCAGATCAATGCCCAGAACTGCGTGCACTGCAAGACCTGTGACATCAAGGATCCCGGGGGGAACATCACATGGATTGCGCCTGAAGGCTCGGGCGGCCCCAACTACGCCTCCATGTAGGCTGCAATACGCGTTGCGGGTCATGCAGCATTCCCGAACCCCCTGACAAGGCCTGCGGAATGCCCGACATGCAGCCCGTACCCGCAACGGGTAACGTGAAATCCCGTCCGGATACCGGAACATCCGCATCGGCAGGTGGATCTATCCGACCCATTCCCGTGCATTGCGGAACATCCTGATCCAGGGCCCGTACTCTCCCCATCCACCAGGGTGCCAGGAATTCGATACTGTCCTGAGAACCCGTTCCGGGTGAGGCATCATGATGGTAACCCTGCCGTCACTACTGGCAAAGCCGGTCACCCCGCCCGCCGAACCGTTCGGATTCAGGGGGTAGCGCTCTGTCGGCTCGCCCGACGAATCCACGAATCTCAGGCATACCTGCCCGTTTTCCTGCAGGGCAGCCAGATCCCCCGGCTCCCTGAACTCGACCCTGCCCTCACCATGTGCAGTGGATACCGGAATCCTTGCGCCCTGCATGCCGGACAGGAACACGGACCTGTCGGAACAGATCTCGGTCATGACGAACCGCGCCTCGTACTGTTCGGACAGGTTCCGGATGAAATCCGGCCAGTGTCCCGCGCCCGGAATGATTTCCCGGATCGAGGACAGCATCTGGCATCCATTGCAGATCCCCAGCGAAAAGGTGTCAGGCCGGTTGAAGAACTCCTCAAACAGATCCTTGAGCATCGAATTGTACAGGATGGACTTGCCCCATCCGGCGCCTGCGCCCAGCACATCGCCGAAGGAAAAGCCGCCGCAGGCTGCAAGACCGCAAAAATCATCCAGCCTCCGACCGCCCAGCAGATCCGTGGTCGTCACATCCAGCGCTTCGAAGCCGACACCGTGGAATGCGGCCGCCATCTCCAGTTGCCCATTGACTCCCTGCTCGCGCAGAATCGCCATGCGCGGCCTGCCGAGATTCAGGCCCGGCGCTCCGTTCTGCCGCAATTCCGTTGCATCATGCTCAAAGGGCAGGCGGCAATGCAGCCCCGTGTCGCCCCGATCCCTGATTCGCATGTATTCCTGGTCGGCGCATGACGGGTTGTCACGCATTCTCTGGATCTGCCAGGTCGTGGCAGACCAGACCTGATGCAGGCTTTCCCTTTCCCTCGACAGGACAACCTGCCCCCCCTGCCGGATTTCAAGGATATCGCTCGCCACCGGGAAACCTATCTCCAGGCAGGCAATACCGCATGTTTCCGCCAGGCCCCTGACTGCAGGCATCATGTCGCGCTCAACCTGCAATACCGCACCCAGTTCCTCGTTGAAGAGGAAACCGAGCGGATCCTCCCCGGTATCAGGAATGTCCAGGAATACGCCGCACCGGGCAGCAAACATCATTTCGCAGACAGCAGCGATCAGGCCACCGTCCGACCGGTCATGGTAGGCCAGCACAAGATCGTCCCTGATCATCGACTGGATAAAACGGAAAAGACACCGAAGGCCGGATGGCTCGTCGAGATCGGGAACCTCTCCTCCGGGCCGGTTGTACACCTGGGCCAGGATGCTCGCCCCGAGCCGACAGGTCGGCTGACCGAGATCTGCCAGCAGCAGAACCGTCTCCTTGTCCAGGCATCTCAGCTGAGGCGTCAGGGTATTGCGGATATCCTGTACCGGAGAAAAACCGCTCACCACCAGGGACAGCGGAGAGACGACTCCCTGCTCCTTCCCCCGGGATTCCCATGTCATGCGCATGGACATGGAATCCTTCCCTACCGGAATGGATATTCCGAGTTCCGGACACACGTCATGGGTCACCGACCTGACGGCCTCGTACAGGTCCGCATCGATCCCGGGCTCTCCGGCGGCAACCATCCAGTTTGCAGACAGCCTGATCTGCCCCATGCTGCCGATATCCGCTGCCGCCAGGTTGGTTATCGCCTCTCCGATTGCCATCCGGGCGCTTGCCGGCGCATCGATGGCGGCAATGGGTGTACGTTCCCCGATGCCCAGGGCGACCCCTGCATTGCCGGTGTATGCGGAGGCCACGACCCCCACGTCGGCTACCGGAACCTGCCATGGACCCACCATCTGGTCCCTGGCGATCAGCCCGGTGACGCTACGGTCTCCGATCGTCACCAGAAACGTCTTGTCCGAGACGGTCGGATGCGACAGGACCCGGTCAAGCGCCTCGTCAACCGCCAGGCCATCCAGGGTCATCCGGTCAAGCGTCGACTCGACGCTTGCCACGTTCCGGTTCATCTTCGGCGGCAGACCGAACAGAACCTCCATGGGCAGATCAACAGGATCCGGATCCGCCTCGAACAGCGAATCGGACAGACTGAGACGCTGCTCCGCCGTCACCTGGCCGATGACGGCGTAAAGGCAACGCTCCCGCCTGCACAGGGCCCTGAACGTGTCCAGCCTGTCGGGATCAACGGCGAGCACATAACGTTCCTGCGATTCGTTGCACCAGATCTCCAGGGGCGACATGGAAGAGTCGTCGCTCGGCACCTTGCGCAGTTCGAACCTTCCGCCCGACCCGGCGCCTTCAACGAGTTCCGGCAAGGCATTGCACAACCCGCCGGCTCCGACATCGTGGATGGACAGGATGGGGTTCCCTTCGCCGAGTCCGCAGCACGCATCGATCACCTCCTGGCACCTCCTCTGCATCTCGGGATTGCCGCGCTGGACCGACGCAAAATCCAGATCCTCGCTCTGGCTGCCGGAAACCACACTCGACGCCGCACCGCCACCCATTCCGATCAGCATGGCAGGACCGCCAAGCACCACGATCGGGGATCCTTCAGGCAGGGCTGCCTTGTCAACGTGCATTGCCCGGATGCTGCCCACTCCGCCTGCCAGCATGATCGGCTTGTGATACCCGAGCCGCGGTCCGGATGAATCCGTCTCCATTTCAAAGTCCCTGAAATATCCGGCTATGCAGGGACGGCCGAACTCGTTGTTGAAGGCCGCAGCACCCAGGGGCGCCTCAATCATGATCTGCAAGGGACTGGCTATTCGCCGTGGCCGGCTTTCCCTGCACTCCCACGGACGAGGCAGATCCGGCAACCGGAGATGGGAAACGGAATAGCCGACCAGTCCCGCTCCGGGCCTGCCTCCCCTGCCCGTTGCGCCTTCATCGCGAATCTCGCCGCCGGAACCCGTCGCGGCGCCCGGGAACGGGGAGATGGCCGTGGGGTGATTATGGGTCTCCACCTTGATGAGAATATGTACCGGTTCCTGTACGTAACAATACCGCCGGGTCACCGCATCCGGTGAAAACCGCGAGATGGTCGGACCCCGGATGATTGCCGCGTTGTCCGCATAGGCACGCAGGGTGCCCGAGGGATGCGCCCGATGAGTGTGCCGGATCATGGAAAACAGGGAATGCTCCCGGCGACATCCGTCTATACACCAGTCGGCATTGAATATCTTGTGCCGGCAATGCTCGGAATTGACCTGGGCGAACATCATCAGCTCGACATCGGTAGGATTGCGTCCCAGTCTGCGGAACTGGCCGAGAAGATACTCCTGTTCCGGCCCGTCAAGGGAAAAACCCAGCCGGGATCCAGCCCGCTCCAGGGCGCACGCCCCGCCTGCGGCCAGATCAATGATCTCGAGACGCGCGGGCGGCGCAACCCTGAACAGGCACTCCACCTCATCCTCGTCATCCAGCACGGACTCGATCATGGGATCGAAAACCGCCGCCGCAAGCAGGTCGGCTTCGCTGGCGTCGAATCCGCTACCATACCGTGAGAACTCCCACATGACGCCACGCTCGACGCGGATGACCGGATCAAGCCCGCACAGGCGGAAGATTTCCGTTGCCTTGGTTGACCAGGGAGAAATCGTGCCGGGTCTCGGAACGACCAGACGCCTGAGAATCCGCTCACCGGCACCCTGTACGGCATTGTCAGGACCGCCGGAGCGGCAATCGTCCGTCCCGAGCAATGACAGCATTGTCGAATGCTGCAACGAATCCGGCCAGGCATGCAACGCAACGAAATGCACGTAGCGGGCGGTTACCTGCGCGCGCGCTCCCATGAGCGGCCTCAGCCTGTCGACAACCTTGCCGAGTCGAAACGCCGACAGTGCAACAGATCCGTACAGAACCTGAATCATGCGGCGGGCGTTTTCGCTAAAGGATACCGAGATCCTGCATCACGCAACGCAGCTGGTCACGATACTGGCTGGAAAGCCGGGTCAGCGGCAACCGGATTCCCGATTCGACGTGACCCATCTCGTGGAGCGCCCATTTTACCGGGATGGGACTGGATTCCAGGAACAGCGCACTGTGGAGGGGGGCAAGCCGCCTGTCCGCTTCTTCCGCCTGCGCGAAGTCTCCGTTGATGGCGGCCATGCACATCTCGTGCATCAACGCCGGCGCCGCATTCGCAGTCACCGAGATACAGCCGTCCCCTCCGGCCCTGATAAGATCCAGAGCCGTGTCGTCGTTACCCGAGTAAACCGCGAAATCCTCACCGCAACGCTGCTTGAAATCCGCAACGCGCGGAATATCGGAGGTTGCGTCCTTGATGCCCACGATATTGGGCACCCCGGACAGCCGGACAACCGTATCATTTGCCATATCCAGAACCGTACGGCTGGGCACATTGTAAAGAATCTGGGGAATGTCCACCGTTTCGGCAATCAGGGAAAAGTGTTCATACAGCCCCTGCTGGGTAGGCTTGTTGTAGTACGGCACGACCAGAAGGCAGGAATCCACGCCGAGTTCGGCGGCCCGGCTTGTCAGATCGATCGCTTCGGCAGTGGAATTCCCCCCTGTACCGGCAATCACCGGGATCCGGCCCGCCACGTATTCCACGGTGCGGCCAATGACCCGGATCTGCTCGTCGACCGTCAGGGTCGCCGACTCGCCGGTCGTGCCGACCGAGATGATGGCGTCCGTCCCGTTCTCGACATGGAACTCCACCAGGCGGCCAAGACCTTCATCATCCACATCGCCGTTTTCCAGCATGGGCGTTATCATTGCCACAAGGCTGCCTTTCAGCATAGCTAGTTTCCGCACAATTTATCCGAAGGAACAGATGGTACTATAACCCAATCGGAAAAACAGGATTATCATCCGAAGCCGCAGCCCCTGCGCCAGGCCTGGCAACGGATCATGATGACGGTGACGGACCCCGGGTTGTTTTTATCCCTGGCCAGCACTATTGTAGGGACCATGAACGGATCAGAGAAACCCAGAGTGGGGCTTCTCCTTTGCGACGATGTGGATGAATCGGCACAGGAGCGCCACGGGACCTACTTCGACATGTTCAGGAACGGGCTGAACGGCGACCGGATGGAACTGGTTCCCTTCCGGTGTTTTGAGGACGATCCCCTGCCCGATCCTGACGAGTACTCGGGATACGTGATCTCCGGTTCCCGATACAGCGTTTATGAAGAACATGACTGGATTCGAAAACTCCTGGACTTCGTTCGCTCATGCTGGAACCGGAACACAAGAGTGGTTGGCATCTGCTTTGGCCACCAGCTGCTGGCACAGGCGCTCGGCGGGAAAACCGTCAAGGCCGATGCGGGATGGGGGTTCGGCATACATGCTGCAAGGGTCATCCGCAACAAGCCCTGGATGACCGGAAGGGAATCGCTCCGGCAGGATCAGTTCAATCTGGTGGTCATTCACCAGGACCAGGTCGTCGAGGTGCCGCCAATGTTCGAAGTGATTGCGCAAAACGACTTCTGCCCGAACAGCATGATGGTGGCCGGCCGGAAAATGCTCGGCATCCAGGGGCATCCCGAATTCTCCAAGCGCTTTTGCAGATTCCGGGCCGATTTCAGGAAGGAACTGATTGGACCGGCAACCCACGCAGCCGCCCTTGACTCTCTTGAGCGACATGAACTGGATTCTCCGATCATACTCAAGTGGATCAGCAATTTCCTCACCTGCGGCGGCTAAGCCAACCTGTCTGCAGCAGTCTCTTTCCTTGCCGGCATTTGAGAAGGGACTGCCGATTCCTGCCGCTGGCGTACCGTCCCTGATGTCCGATCTCCCGCAACCCTGCAACTTCCGGCAACCCGGAACAGGTACTCGGAGCAACTCTGCAGGAGAGAAATCCCGGGCCTTGTCCATCGCTGCCGACAAGGTTCGAGAACCTTGGCAATCATGGCATCCGCCCTGTACTGGAGCAGTTCCGTCCATAAAAAACGCGCGCTTCAGGAGATTCCCGGCCCACCAAACAGGTTCCAGCCATCCTGCCGACAAACACGTGACCGGAGCAGCGCGGCTTGCGGACACCCGCTGCTGATTGCCTGATGGTTATGGACTGCCGCCGGAACTTGGGATATAAGAGACTCGGATATTCAAGACAATGGTGCAGAAGTGATCGTAAAGCAGATATGGACCGGCAATGCCTACCGCAATTTCAATTACCTGATCGCGTGCCCGGAAACCGGTGAGGCGCTCGCCGTAGACCCCCTGGATCACGGGAAATGCCTGGCACATGCACGGGACCAGGGCTGGGAAATCACCCGGATTGTCAATACCCACGAGCACGGGGACCATACCGGCGGCAATCACGAGATGGTGGCGGCGACCGGCGCCCGGGTCCTTGCTCACCACAAGGCCCAAAGGGCCATTCCGGAGATGACCGACGGGCTCTCCGCAGGTGATGTCGTCCGCATCGGCAAGACCGTTGAACTGGAGGTCATGGATACTCCGGGACATACCATGAGCCATGTATGCCTGCTGTCCCACACGGATACCCCCGGCCTGTTTTGCGGGGATACGCTGTTCAACGCCGGAGCGGGAAACTGCCATAATGGGGGACATCCCAGGGAACTGTATGACACCTTCGTCAATCAACTGGACCAGTTGCCCGGCAGCACCCGGATTTATCCCGGCCATGATTACCTGCACAACAACCTTCGGTTCACGCTCGAGCGGGAGCCAGGAAATACCGATGCCCGAAACCTGCTGTCAGACACACTGAATCAGGATCCTGCCGATGCGCTGATTACAACGCTCGAGCAGGAAAGACGCATCAACACGTTCTTCCGGCTAGACAGCCCGGAGGTTATCGGGCGACTGCGGCTCGAATATCCGGACCTGGATCCCGAACCTGATCCCGAGGCGGTATTCCTGAAGCTCAGGGAGCTCAGGAACAGCTGGTAGCGTATCCGGCCACATCGGCTCCGGGCAGTGGACCGGGACAAATCGAGGGCCCAGTCCCTGCCTGGAGCCCGGCATTCGAGCGGCACTGCGCCAGTGGAAAGGTCAATGCGTGATACCTCACGGGATGACCGCGATGCTCCGGACCCGGGGCTCCTGGAAACAGCACGCAAGCGCGGTTCCGGAACAGGCGCCTGCCGCATTCTCCCCTATCTTTTTCCGGTTGAGCCGAAACCGCCTTCGGAACGATCCGAGACATCAAATTCATCCACGACCTCGAACTCCGCCTGGATTACCGGAACAAACATCATCTGGGCAATCCGGTCACCTGGAGAAATCGTGAATTCCGCCTGACCCCGATTCCAGCAGGAGACGAACAACTGGCCCTGGTAATCCGAGTCGATCAGACCGGTCAGGTTTCCGAGCACGATCCCGTGCCTGTGTCCCAGTCCCGATCGCGGGATCACGACGGCTGCCATGAGCGGATTCCCGATGTGGACGGCTATCCCGGTCGGAATCAGTTCCGTGTTCCCCGGGAGCAGTACCAGGGGAGTGTCCAGGCAGGCGCGCAGGTCCATGCCGGCCGATCCCTTGGTCGCGTATCCGGGCAAACCGAATTCGCGCTCCATGCGGGAATCCAGAACCTTCACCTGTATCGATACGCTCATGACGCTTCCGGCATCCTTCAGGACCGTCTGCCTGCCGTGGCCGCTTCCTGTTGATCCGGGTCTTCACGCCGGCTCATGAGGTCGTGGACAATCTCCATGAGACGCACCGACAGCCCGTACTTGTCGGTTCTCTGCAACGGGATATCTCCAAGGCGGTGATGGACGGTTACCGCATTGCTGTCGCTGCCGAACGGGCTTTCCTGCCCGGCAACCTGATTGGCTACGATCATGTCCACACCCTTCTCCACCAGCTTTTCCCGCGCATGCTTCTCCACCTGCTCGGTTTCGGCGGCGAATCCCACCGTGAACGGCCTGGAATCCAGTGACGCAACGGTTGCCAGGATATCCGGGTTGCGAACCAGATCAACCGTCATCCTCTGCTCCCTCTTCTTGATTTTCTGAGCCGCCCGGATCACGGGCCGATAATCAGAAACGGCGGCTACAGCGATGAAGATGTCCGCATCGTCGATGTGCTGCATGACGCCATCGAACATCTGCTGCGCTGACCGAATGTCGATTCTCGTCACCCCGTCGGGCGTCCGGAGGTGAACAGGGCCGCTGATCAGGGTCACCACTGCACCCAGATCGCTTGCAGCGGCGGCGAGCGCGAACCCCATTTTTCCGGAACTCCGGTTGGTGATGCCCCTGACCGGGTCCATTTCCTCCCAGGTCGGACCAGCCGTAACGACAACTCTCTTCCCGGCAAAACGGACGGGGGTCCCGTCACCAAGCAGCTGGTCGGCGATTTCATCAGGCTCGGCCATGCGACCGGGGCCGTTTTCTCCGCAGGCCTGGTCGCCGGACCCGGGGCCGACAACCCGGATTCCCCGGCGCTGCAGGGTCTTCAGGTTTTCCTGCGTCGCGGTCTGCTGCCACATCTGCTGATTCATGGCTGGCGCAATCACCACCTCGGCGCTGGCCGCAAGCACAACGGTCTCGAGCAGGTCCTGTGCCCGGCCCGACGCGAGGTTAGCCATGAAATTCGCGGTAGCTGGAGCAATGACGACAAGCTCTGCCCAGCGCGCAATCTCTATGTGCCCCATGCCGGACTCGGCCTCGGTGTCGAGCAGTCGACGGAATACCGGATGACCGCTGACAGCCTGCAGGGTCAGGGGTGTGATGAACTCACAGGCCGCGTCGGTCATGACAACGCGCACCTCGGCACCCCTTTCCTTCAACCGCCTGATCAGGTCCGGGGACTTGTACGCAGAGATACCTCCCGTCACGCCCACCAGGATGCGGAGATTTTTCCTGATTGATACAATGCTGTCCATGGAGCAAGTGTAACCCAACTTGCCGCCCCTTCAACAAGGCGCCAGGCTTGCGCGTGCCTGCGCCCCGTACCTTTCTTCGCATCCGGTTCCCGCCCTTCCGGGGTGTGCCGCAACGTCGGGAACGGCCCGAAATTCCTTGTAATTCTCCACTGACGATTTGTATGATCGGTTTTCATTGAAATCGGCAAGACCCGTTCCCGCCAATGAAATCACGTGAAAGACGGATCGGTATTACCCTGGTCCATACCGGCAGCGGAAAAGGCAAGTCATCCAGCGCCTTCGGCGTGGTATTCCGTGCTGCGGGATGGGGCATGAACGTCTGCGTCATACAATACATCAAGGGGAAGTGGAAAACCGGCGAACGGCAAGCCGCCGGGAAATTCGACAACATCGAATGGCATACCCTGGGAGACGGATTTACCTGGGACACCAGGAATCCGGAACAGGATATCAAGACCAGCCGCGGTATCTGGGAATTCAGCAAGGAGAAGATCCTGTCGGAAAAGTACGATCTGGTACTGCTGGACGAGATCAATTACTGCAGCAGCTACGGCTGGATTTCCGGCCAGGAGATTGCCGATTTCATCAGGCACGGCAAACCCCGCTGGCTGCACCTGATCCTGACCGGCCGCAACGCACCGGAGGAAGTGGTGGAGGCTGCCGACACGGTCTCCGAAATGACCAAGGTCAAGCATGCCTTCGACCAGGGAATCAAGGCTGCCCAGGGCGTCGAATTCTGAGCCGGCCGGCCTGGTCCGCTGATCCCCGCCCATTTCCGGATTGGCCCTTTTCCCATGTCGGGCCTGTCAATGATCTTCATCAGGATGGAGTGCCACAGGGGCTGGACGGATATCGATCACAGACCCGGCAACACTGGACCGGATGTCCTGCTGACCCCTATCTCAGCAAAAGATGTCCGCCCTGCCTGCCCCCAATACATCGCCTTGTTCCTGAAAGGAAAGGACACATGAATTTCAAAAAGCCGGCAGACACACCAGCAACACCGACAGCAGGGCCTTCGGCGGGTTCAACCCTGCAGGCGAGGCCGGCAATTTGCGCCCGATTGCTTCACACATCCCGCTACCCGCCCTGCACTCTTCGGAAAACGGATCGAATCGCCATGAACCGGATTACAACGGTCCGATGCGCCGGCAGGAGTATCCAGGCCCCTTGTATCGGACATCATCATCCGCAACCACTGTCCGCACAGGGAAAACCGGGGACATGTCCAGCCCGCCGGATTGCGGAATAATGCCCTTGAACAGGTTTGCCGGGGATGCTCAAGAACCATCCTCGTCGCAATCAGAAAATAATATAATCGTTTCCGAAAATATACTCGGCATGCCCGCTACCGCCGCAAACCAGATATTCCGCCCACATGGAACGCTATTCCATTTTCAGCCTCGCGCGTAACGCAATCAGCCATCACCGGGGCTGGCAGCGCGCCTGGCGCAGCCCTGATCCGCAAAAGACCTATGATGTCGTGATCATAGGGGGTGGCGGGCATGGTCTTGCGACCGCCTATTACCTGGCCAGGGAATGTGATGCAGGGAGGGTTGCGGTGCTGGAAAAGGGATGGCTGGGCGGCGGCAACACGGGCAGGAACACGACCATCGTCCGCTCCAACTACCTGTGGGACGAGTCGGCAGGCATCTACGAGCACGCGATGAAGCTGTGGGAGAAGCTCAGTGCGGACCTGAACTACAATGTCATGTTCTCGCAGCGCGGGCTGCTGCATCTGGCCCACAGCGTTCACGACATGCAGGAGATCGGCCGAAGAGGCAGCGCAATCTACCTGAACGGGATTGATTCGGAATTCCTCACGCCCGGGCAGGTCAGGGAAATGGTGCCATTCATCAATCTCGACTGCCGCTACCCGGTCATGGGCGCACTGCTGCAGCGCCGGGGCGGAACCGCAAGACATGATGCGGTTGCATGGGGCTATGCCAGGGCAGCGGACAATCTGGGCGTGGACATCATTCAGAACTGCGAGGTCACGGGATTCCGGATTGAAGACAATACGGTAACCGGCATCGAGACCACACGCGGCCTGATCGGTGCAAGGAAGGTGGGTTGTGTCGTTGCGGGACACTGCAGCCAGCTGGCCGAACTGGCGGGGTTCAGGTTGCCGATCGAGTCCTTTCCACTCCAGGCGCTGGTCTCCGAACCGGTGAAGCCGGTACTGGACTGCGTGGTGATGTCAGGCAGCGTGCATGCCTATATCAGCCAGTCGGACAAGGGAGAACTCGTTATCGGCGCAGGTTCCGACGGCTACAACTCCTATTCGCAACGGGGGGGATTCGATATCATCGAGGAAACCGTCGGCCCGGTGATCGAACTGTATCCGGTTTTCTCGCGCCTGAAGATGCTCCGTCACTGGGCGGGCATTGTCGACGTTACCGTGGACCGCTCTCCGATCATTTCCAGGACACCGGTGAAAAACCTGTTCTTCAACTGCGGCTGGGGAACCGGGGGATTCAAGGCGACGCCTGGTTCCGGTCACGTTTTCGCCCACTCCATTGCACGCGGAGAAATGCATCCGATAGCCGAACCGTTTTCGATCAACCGGTTCAACACCGGGGCGCTTATCGACGAGGGGGCCGCGGCAGCGGTGGCGCACTGATGCTGATCATCACCTGCCCCTGGTGCGGACAAAGGGACCAGAGCGAGTTCACGGCTCATGGTGAAGCACATGTCGCGCGCCCCGAACACCCGGAACAACTCACCGAATCGCAGTGGGGAGACTATGTCTTCTTCCGCTCCAACCCCAAGGGCGTGCACCATGAACGCTGGGTGCACACCCACGGCTGCCGCCGCTGGTTCAACGTGGTGCGCGACACCGTGACCGATCACATCTTCGCCACTTACCGACCCGGCGAACGGAAACCGGAAATCAAGGGATGAGTGTGCAGCAGTTCCGTCTCGAACGTGAATCCACGATCAACCGCAGCCGGGTCATCCGGTTCTGGTTCAATGACACCGCCCATGAGGGCTACCAGGGGGACACGCTGGCCTCCGCCCTGCTCGCCAACGGGGTGCGGCTCGTCGCCCGCAGCTTCAAGTACCACCGGCCACGCGGCATCTACACGGCGGGACCGGAAGAACCCAATGCCCTGGTGCAACTGGAGGAAGGCGCCTATACGGAACCCAACCGTCGCGCCACCGAAATCGAGATATACGATGGACTGAGAGCCAGGTCCCAGAACTGCTGGCCGTCCGTGGATTTCGATCTGGGTGCGGCAAGTTCCTTTTTTGACCGCCTGCTGCCCGCAGGGTTCTACTACAAGACCTTCATGTGGCCACGGTCATTCTGGATGCTCTATGAAAAGTACATTCGCAGGGCGGCGGGGCTGGGAAGGTCGCCGATGGAAGCAGACCCGGACTGTTACGACAAGACCTACGCGCACTGCGATGTGCTGATCGTCGGCGGCGGGCCAGCCGGCATTCAGGCGGCAAGAGCCGCCGGGCTTGCAGGCGCCAGGGTCATCCTGGCGGATGAAAGACCCGGACTCGGCGGTTCCCTGCTCGGTGAGAAATACGTGATCAACGACCGGCCGGCCATGGACTGGGTCGATGAGCGGAAATCTGAACTCTCCGACATGCCCGAAGTCTGCGTGCTGACCCGGACAACGGTTACCGGGTACTATGACTACAATTTCCTGGTCGCCAACGAGCGGGTAAGCGAACATCTCGGGCCACATAACTCCGGGGCGCCCAAGGAACGCCTGTGGAAGATCCGCGCACGACATGTGGTGCTGGCAACCGGCGCGATCGAGCGACCCCTGGTTTTCGCGGATTGCGACCGCCCCGGCGTCATGCTGTCCAGCGCGATTCGAAACTACATACACCGGTTTTCCGTGCTGCCGGGAAAGCGCTTCGTCATACTGACCAACAACGACACGGGATACCGCACCGCCCTGGATATTCTCGACGCAGGGGGCATGGTAGCCGTCATCGATATCCGCAGCCATCCCGCAGGAGAGCTTCCGGACACGGCAAGAAACACCGGCATCAGGGTGCTGGAAGCCCGCACGATCACCGCCGTCAACTACGCGAAGGGAACCATCCGCAGCGTCGAGGTCATGCAGTTGTCGGAAGACTGTACACAGGTGACCGGGAATGCCGAACGAATCCGTTGCGATACGGTAGGTGTCTCGGGAGGCTGGAACCCGACCGTGCACCTGTTCAGCCAGGGCAGGGGAACCCTGCGTTTCTGCGAGCGGAACCAGTGCTTCGTGCCGGATCGACCATCACGCAACAATCCGGTTACCCTTGCGGGATCCTGCCGTGCGACCTGGCGGCTTGGCGACTGCCTGAAGGAAGGGTTCGATGCGGGGATCTCGGCCGCTGGCGAAGCGGGATTCGCAATGCCCGGCATGACGCACGAAGAAGACGCCGTGCAGGACACGGACCACCACGAACCTCGTCCCGTATGGATACTGCCGTGCGAACACCCGATCGGGCAGGGCAGGAAAAAGCATTTCCATGAAATGCAGAACGATGCCACCATAGCCGATATCGCACTCGCCGACCGTGAAGGATTCTCGTCGATCGAACATCTCAAGCGATACACGACAACCGGCATGGGAACGGATCAGGGCAAGCTGTCCAATCTCAATGCCCTGCTCGCCCTGTCGGAAATACAGGGCGTGCCCATGTCCGGCGGCAGGGTCACGACATACAGGCCGCCTTACACGCCCCTTACCATGGGATCGATAGTGGGCCACGACCGGCGCGACCTTTTCCTGCAGAGGCGCAAGACCCCCATCCACTCCTGGCATGACAGGGCCGGAGCGGTATATGAGGATGTCGGGGACTGGGAAAGACCGCGCTATTACCCGGGCCCGGCTGAAACGATGCATGATGCCGTGCAGCGTGAATGCCTGGCGGTCCGGCAATCCTGCGGGTTGCTGGACGCCTCGACCCTGGGCAAGATCGATCTTCAGGGAAGGAACTGCAGGTGGCTGCTGAACATGCTGTACACCAACGCCTGGGACAACCTCTCCGCAGGCAGATGCCGGTACGGATTGATGCTCAATGAACATGGCATGGTCTTTGACGATGGCGTAACCACCTGTCTTGATGACAACCACTATCACATGACGACCACTACGGGCGGAGCGGCCCGGGTCATGAACTGGATCGAGGAGTGGCTGCAGACCGAATGGCCGGACCTCGAAGTCTTTGCCACGAGCGTCACGGAACAGTGGGCAGTCGCGTCCCTGAGCGGCCCGAATGCCCGTGCCCTGCTTTCCGGGCTGACCGATGTTCCGCTCGATGATGCATCCTTCCCGTTCATGTCATGCCGCAATGGAACCGTCGCCGGCATTCCGGCACGAATCTTTCGAATCAGCTTCACGGGCGAGCTGTCCTTCGAGATAAATGTCCCCGCACGGTACGGCCTGGCCCTCTGGAAAGCCCTGATGGACGCCGGGGAGGAATACCGGATCTGTCCCTACGGAACCGAGGCGATGCATGTCCTGCGCGCTGAAAAGGGCTTTATCATTGCCGGTCAGGATACCGATGGCACGGTCACGCCGATGGACCTCGGAATGGACTGGATCGTCTCCCGGAAAAAGGAGGACTTTCTGGGCAAGCGGTCGTTTGACCGGACCGATACCGCGCGACCGGGCAGGAAGCAGCTCGTGGGGCTGCTCACCGAAGATCCGGAGTTCGTTATCCCCGAGGGAACACATGTCGTGAAAGCGATGAAGAACGCTCCGCCGATGGAAATGCTGGGACATGTGAGCTCAAGCTACATGAGTCCCAACACGGGACGTTCCATCGCCCTGGCGCTGATTGCCGACGGGTTCAACCTCAAGGGGCAGACGCTCAGCGTGGCCCTGATGAACGGAACCGGCCACCATGTCACGGTAACCGATCCGGTCTTCCTCAGGTGACATGACGAAGCCGCAGGACCATGAAAGAGATTGAAACGACATCTCCGGCCTGTGCCAGAACCGGCATCGCAGGCGAAAATTCCCTGAGCGAGCTTCCGTGGTGCGGAAAGATCAACCTGCGCGGGAACCCGCAGAACACGGGGTTCCTGAGAAAGTCGGAAAAGGCGCTGGTCGTGAAACTGCCCCTGCATCCCAATACCTGCATCGACTATCTGGACAGAACCACCTATTGGCTCGGACCGGACGAGTGGTGCATCCATTGCCCCATCGGAGAAGTCGGAAACGCAATATCGCAGGCAGGCCAGGCACTCGGCCGGATCCATCATTCCCTGGTTGACGTTTCAGACTACTATACCGTCCTGCGCCTGGAGGGCCCGGACGCAGAGGCGCTGCTCGCAAAGGCCTGTCCACTGGACCTGCACCCCAGGAAGTTCTGCGAAGGAACCTGCGCACAGACACGCTTCGGACATGCCAGCATCCTGCTGCACAGGACCGGCAGGGTTTCCGGCTTCAACATACAGGTGCGCTGGAGCTTTGCAGAATATGTCTGGGACTATCTGGCAAGCGGCATGCAGGTGCTTTAGCCAGCGCCTCGACGAATCCCGGGATTCCGGTCGCGACATGTCTGCCGCGCCCCTGTCTGAGGTTCCGGGGCGGGGTTACAGATCCTGCGCGAGGATGGTGCCTCCCTTCTTCTTGATGTTTTCGCGGCTCCTTTCCCTGTAGAACCTGGGACTGATCAGGTATTTCCCCGGCTTGATCGGGACGGTTTCCCGTCGGGACTGCTGCAACCGGATGCGTACCCGTTCCTCCTCCGTGAGAAAGTTCCTGCCCCACAGGACCCACCCGATCCCCAGTCCAAACAGCGCCGCCAGAAAGAGCCATATCCAGATTTCCAGGAGAAGATGCAACATGCTCGGGAATTTCGGTCGTCAATGCATTCTGTTCGCGGTCGGGATACGGAACTGCCTTCCTGCATGACGGGCAGACTGAACCAGGGCCCGCCGGGCCTTCCACTGATCCTCCGGCTCCAGATCCATTAACCATTGTATATCCTTGGCGAGGGATTTGGCTACCAGTCTTCCGTCAACAAACAGCAGCCGGTTGGCGCGGCTGGCCGGAACCCGTGTTCCCGGAATGAGAATGCCGGTCAGGTTCAGCGGATCACAGGCGCTCAGCACGACCTGAGAACCGGCTTCGCCATCCTGCCGGTTCCTGAGGAGCCCCACGGCTTCCGGCAACGCGAACTGTTCACCGGCAGGGCCCGATACAAACCGGCCGCCGCGAACCTCTCCTCGAGCCTCCATGCGGCGAAGCACGTAATGCAGGTCCCGCCATGGCGGACAGGACTTTTCGGATACAAGCAGTTGCCTGAAGACCACGCCATATCGCCTCAGAAGACTCTGCGCGATGTATTCCACGCTCTCCCAGCGGATATCAGACAGTTCGGAAATACCCGAACCCTCCTTCCCTGCCGCAGGGTTGCGCGCAACCAGAAACCAGCGCCCGGCACCCTGAAAAACGGCAGGTCCCCGCTGATTGCGGCTACCGGTTCTTCGGCCTGGCAGACCTTTTTTGCCGAACAGGCCGCGCATTCCGGAAAACTGGTCACAACTCACCAGTCCGGTACCGACAAGTTCCGACAGCGCCTGTTCGACATCCGACGCAAGCCATCGTCTCGACTGGAGCAGATCATCGAAGAACAGGGCTCCTTCCCGTTCCAGGGTCTCCACCAGGCTCGCAGCGGTCGAGGACAGGAACTGCGGATCCGCCAGGGCCGGCCGGCTGTAGGCCATCCAGTGCCGTTTCCCGTCTCTGGACATGAAGGCGATCGGAGACTGGCGGCTGGAGCCCCTGAATCCCCGCGAGTCGGGGGAGTTGATCCGGGCCCAGGACAACCGTCCGCTGCCACACAGCATATCGAGCATGTAGGGCAAATAGCCATGGAGCCGGGCAGGAAGAATAAATTCCTCCCATGCGGCAGCCGGCGCTTCATAACCTTCCAGTTGATCCAGAACGGATGCGACCTGCTCCGGGTCGGCATCGAGCAGGGCAGGTTCCGATATCGTGTCCAGTCCCTGCCACCGGAACAGGAATCGCATGAAGGCACTGATGCCTACCGGCTGAACCTGTTTTCTCAGGGTTCGCAGGGTGCGCCGGTGCATGCGCGCCAGCAAGCCACGCTCGCACCACTGCCCTAGTCCGGACTTCCCGTCCCCGAACTGTCCCCGCATCGCGTAACCTTCCTGCTCGGCAACCGAGAGTGCGCCGGAAATCTCGGCAACCCGTATACCGAAAAAGTCGGCAAGATCGGCTTCGTCGACCGGTCCCAGGCCAAGCAGCCGCATCTTGACCAGTTCCACCAGGCTCCCCTGCCTGTCCTGAATTTCCGCATGCTCCGGAGGCATGAGCCGGGGCGTCGCCTCAAGATCAGGATGCAGCGACAGCCAGAAAGCCAGGCGCTCGGCAGCGACCCATGCCTGTACGGAAGGCTTGCGCACCAGGCATGCCCGGTTATCCGCTGCAAGGCGCGCAAGATATTCCAGCCAGCCGCTATCCCGGGCCTCTCGCAGACCCAGGCCTCCGAGCAGCAACAGGGCGTCATGACACTCATCCTCGTTTTCCGCGACCGGCCAGGCTTCCTGCCTGACCGTCGTAATCGCCTCATTATCCAGATGGCGCAATGCAACCGCGTCCTGCGGGTCCAGGTAACGGCGGGCCCTGACCAGGGCGGTGCGTCTTTCTTCGGCCGGAACATCATCCAGAAACGCGAAATTTCCCGCCGACAGAACCTCTTCCGCCAGGGGTGACGGAGCAGTGAGGTCCCTGCATGCCAGCCGTATGTCTCCCTGTCCGAGCCGTGTCAGCAGCCGTTCGAGTCCCCGTATGTCCATCAGGTCATGCAGGCAGTCATGCAGGGTCTGGTGCACCAGGGGATGCTCGGGTATCTCGCGCTGCCCGGAAAGATTCTCGGCACAGGCAAGCTGGTCCGGAAAGATTTCGGCGATCAGATCCTCGGCCCGGCTTCGCTGAAACTGCGGCGGCGTCCTTGCGCCCCGGGAAAAGCGCCTGATGGCAAGCGCAATCGTGGCATTCCACCGCCAATGCGTCGGAAACATGGGTGTATCGAGCAAGGCCTGAATCAGCACCTCCCTGACCGTTTCCGGCTTGAGATAGCCTGCAGGTTCCTCAATCGGGAAACTGTGTGTGCTGCCGAAGGACAGGACAATCGTGTCTTCCAGCGCGGCAGCCTGCAACTCGAAATTGAATTTCCGGCAGAACCGCTTGCGAAGCGCAAGCCCCCAGGCCCGGTTCACCCGGGAGCCGTAGGGGGAATGGATAACCAGATGCTGATCTCCCGCAGTATCGAAAAAGCGCTCGAAAACAATCTGCGAGCGCGTCGGCAACGTGCCAAGCGCCGCGTGGGCAACACCCAGGTATCCCGCCAGTTGACGCGCGCATGGGCCGGAAATCCGGTAAACCGATTCAAGCTGCCCTCTCGCCGCGTCCAGCCCCCCGGACAACCAGTCCTGCACGCGTTCCCGCAACAGTGATACCGATTCGCTGACAACATCCGTCCGGCCCGCTGCCTCACCGAACCAGAACGGAATGGTGGGCGGTTGTCCCCGGGCGTCCTGTACATGCACCTTCCCGGTCTCGACCCGGATTATCCGGTAGGACATGTTGCCCAGAAGGAAGATATCCCCGGGCTGCGACTCGAATGAGAAATCCTCGTTCAGGGTCCCGATCCGGACATGATCCGGCTGCAGGATCACGTCATAGTCGAACAGGTCGGGGATGGTGCCGCCGTTGGTTATGGCTGTCAGGCGCGCGGATTTCCTGGGCCGTACCCGGCCGTTTACCGTGTACAGATGTATGTAGGCCGAACGGATCCCCCGCCGCGTACCGAACCCTTCGGCGAGCATCCTGATTACCCGATCAAACTGTTCGCGATCCAGCGAATCATAGGCTGCCGCGGTGCGGACCTGGCGATACAGTTCATCCAGTTCCCTTTCCCCGGCGGAAACCTCCGCAACGATCTGCTGCGCCAGTACGTCAAGAGGACCCGGGAAGATTTCAAGCTGGTCCAGCGCTCCTCGCCGCACGGCATCAAGCAGGGCCGTGCATTCCACCAGATCATCCCGCGACAGGGGGAACAGTCTGCCCTTGGGCACCCTGCCCATCCCATGTCCTGACCGGCCGACCCTTTGCAAGAGCACGTTGACCGATCGGGGTGAGCCGATCTGGCAAACCAGATCGACATCCCCGATATCGATCCCGAGTTCAAGTGACGCCGTGGCAACCAGGGCATTGAGGGTGCCCGCCTTCAGTCGCTGCTCTGCCGACAGGCGATGTTCCCTTGCCAGGCTGCCGTGATGCGATGTAACCCTGTCCGCATCGAGCCTTTCTCCCAGTGCCTTCGCCACCCTTTCCGCCAGCTTGCGGGTATTGACGAAAACCAGGGTCGTGCTGTGGTCGCTGATCAGGGCAGCCAGCCTGTCATACACCTCCTGCCAGACTTCCGCCGCCATGACCGGCTCCAGATCCGAATCCGGCAGACAGATTTCCAGGTCCCGGTTTCTGTCATGTCCGCTATCGACAATCTCGCACCGTGCCCGCTCGCCGGTTCCGGTCAGAAACCGTGCCACACGCTCTATCGGGCGCTGGGTTGCGGAGACCCCGATCCGCCTGAACGGGTTCCGGCAAAGGTACTGAAGCCGTTCAAGCGAGAGGCTCAGGTGGGACCCCCGCTTGTTGCCGATCACGGCATGGATCTCATCGATGATCACCGTGCGGACCGAGCCGAGCATGCCGCGTCCTGACGGGGAAGTCAGCAGTATGTAGAGTGATTCAGGCGTGGTAACCAGGATATGGGGAGGGTTGCGCAGCATTTTCGAGCGCTCGCCCTGTGTCGTATCACCAGTGCGTACCGAAGCCTGGATGAGCGGACGGGAACCTGCCTGCTCGCTGGACAATGCCTGCAGCCTGGCATTGATCTCCCTCAGGGGAATCTGAAGGTTGTGGCGGATGTCGTTGGAGAGCGCTTTCAGCGGCGAGACATAGACAACGCTCACTTCCTGTGTCAACGTACCCGCGACGGCGCGCTTGACGAGATCGTCTATCGCATTGAGAAAGGCGGCGAAAGTCTTGCCTGATCCGGTTGGCGCGGCGATCAGGACATGCTGTGCATCGGCAATGGCGTTCCAGGCATGGCGTTGCGGTTCCGTCGGGCTGTCAAACGACTGCGCGAACCAGTCCCTGACAACAGGATGAAACAGTTCCACCCTGTCAGGCTCCCCCGTTCTCCGACGGCAGGATCAGGTTCAGGACCACTCCGACGATTGCAGCCAGGCCGATCCCGCCCATCCTGAAATCGCCGATATCCATGGTCATGCCGCCAATACCGAACACGAGAACAATCGAAAGTATGACAAGATTCTTCCTGTTCGTCAGGTCCACGACGGCCCGTATCAGCGTGCCCACGCCGACCGCTGCTATCGCACCGAACAACAACAGGATGCCGCCCATCACCGGCGTGGGGATCGTCCTCAAGAAGGCCCCCAGGGCACCTGAGAAGGAGAGGATGATCGCGAATACTGCGGCCCAGGTCATGATTGCCGGGTTGTACAGCCGGGTCAGGGTCACTACGCCGGTTACTTCCGAGTAGGTGGTGTTCGGCGGCCCCCCCATGAACGAGGCAAACGAGGTGGCGACCCCATCGCCGACCAGGGTGCGATGCAGCCCGGGCTTTTTCAGGAAATCCTTCCCGGTCACGTTGCTGATGGCCAGCATGTCCCCTATATGCTCAATAGCCGGGACAATCGCTACCGGAACGATGAACAGGATAGCCTCCCATCTGAATTCCGGAAAAACGGGCTCCGGCACACGCACAAGCGATACCGAACCGATCCGTGAAAGATCCACCATGCCGAGCAGCAGGGCTGACACGTAGCCGGTGGCGAACCCGATCAATACTCGGTATCGACCTGGTAATACCCCGGGTGAACAGGCTGGTCAGGATCACGGTCACCAGGGACACGCCGGATACGGTCAGCGCCTTGTTCATGTCCACCAGCACTGCCGAACCGTCTCCGGATTTCCCGAGAGCGAGATTCACGGTCACTGGTGCCAGGCTGAGGCCGATGATCATGATCACCGGCCCGACAACGACCGCCGGGAGATACCTGCACACCACCTCCCTGCCCTTGATCGAGACCAGAATACCGAGCAATACGTAAACGACACCCGCCGCACACAATCCCGACAGCGTAGCCGGCAAACCCCAGGTTTGCACACCGTAGATGATGGGGGCGATGAAGGCAAGGGATGAAGCAAGGAAAACCGGAACCTGCCGGCCAGTGCCGAGTTGAAACAGCAGGGTGCCGACCCCTGCCGTAAACAGCGCCACGCCGGGATTGAGCCCGGTAAGGATGGGAACCAGCACAAGCGCACCAAATGCCACGAAGAGCATCTGGATCCCGAAAACGGGATCCATTACCTCATCTCATTCATCACCATGACACCTCACTGCCGGACAACATGCGACCCGTTTCAATGATAGCATGATCTGTGACCCGATCAGCGGACCAGAAGCCCGGCGGCTGGAACCGCCGTACAGCCGCCGGGAAGCTTTCCCGGTCGATCCGGCGGAAACAATGGAGGACGCCACGAAGCGGCCACAGGAATCCGCTGCATGGCGCTCTCCATGTCCCCGTACCCGGTAAACCGGTACTCGTACTCAAGCTTCAGTCTCCCCGCGATCTCCCTGGCCTTCTGGCGCAGTTCGGGACTGTCCGTCTGTGCCATGTACAGGACCTTCCTGTAGTTGCCGAAAACGAAGTCGGCCATGTCATCCCTGCGATCCAGGCCGAGCGCCTCCCAGACGAACCTGTCAAAGTACCGACAGAAGAAATCCGTCAGGTAGAACGTGGTGATCTCATTGTCCGTATGGGTCCTGAAGTCCTCGTTGCCCATAAGGAATGAGAAACAATGCGGGCCCTGGATGCGTTCCGCGCCCCCCTCTCTCACTACCGCATCGACCGCCCCGGCGGTGCCGCAATCGCCATACATGACGTAGATTTTCCGGTACCTGCCGCGATTTTCCCGGATCTTTCTTCTGAGTCCCGCAGGAATACGCTGCGGCTGGTGGTGCCAGTACGCGGGCAGACAGGTCAGTTCCAGATGATTCCACCGGTTGATGCGAATCAACTCGACCACCTCGTGACTCAGCGCGCCGCAGGCGATGATCAGCGTCTTGTCCCCAGTCCGTGTCATGGGTAGGCACGATAACACCAACGTCGCGGGATTAACAGCGAAATTCCGGAGCCTGTACCGGATTTCCCGACACGGCACTTCCGGGCACGGTGGCAGCACGGTGACTGATCCCTTGTCATGATACAGGGATTTAGGTTAACCTTCGCATCCCACGTCAATCCAGTACATGGCTACGTAGCTCAGCCGGTTAGAGCACATCACTCATAATGATGGGGTCCCCTGTTCGATCCAGGGCGTAGCCACCATCCCTCCCAGATGTCGCCCGGAAGACATCCGTACGACAGGCGTTGATATCCGATATCGAAAACGGCATGACCACGATCAGGTTCGATGCCGTGATACGTGTGCTATCTGCGCTGGATCTGGCTGCGTGCGTGGATAATGCGATTGCCGAAGCGACCGAACAGGCCGCCGGTATCGACATGCCTGATTCAACACTCTCCCCAACACCATCTCTGCCCGACGTCACACCGATGGAAGAGGTCGCGAAGGACGGGGACTATTCCCCGGTCAACAAGACCCGCCTCATCTGCATGACGTCCGTCCTCCGGGATGGGAGTCGTACCCTTCTTCATGCAGACTGGCCCGCAAGGACTGGTCCGCCAGTCTGGTGCAGTCCTCGCAGCAGTGCCTATCATCGCAGCGATAATCCCGCTCAACGCTCGGATGATACATCATCCCCCAAGGCTGGCGTCTCTCCTGAGAATGTAGGAGAATGGCATGAATGACAACCTGTCACGTTTCGCAAGCAGCTACCACGAGGTGAGGATGGCTGATTTGCAAGAAGAGTTGACGAATGCAAGCGCAAACTTTTCCATTTTTCAATATCCCGGATGCCGTTGCCGGGTTCGATACTGACCAGACCGGGATGCATGTCCGGGCAGGCATGGCGATTGTACGGGCAAGGAGGAAGCCGGGCAGGCGGTCGAAATTGACTGACAGGCAGCAAGCGCAACGGTATCGCATGAATGCCACCCGGAATCCGGCCGAGGTATTGGCCGTCCCGAGACCCACTGCCTGCAGGCCGCTTGAGCAGGTGAAGAGATGAGCATCAATCCCGCCCGCCGCCAACTCCCGATCGGCATCCAGGATTTCCGGACCATCCGGGAAGAGGATTTCTACTACGTGGACAAGACCTCCCTGATCCGGCATCTGGTGGAACGGGGAAGGTACTACTTCCTGTCCCGACCGCGGCGCTTCGGCAAGAGCCTGCTGGTCGATACTCTGCGGGAACTGTTCGCGGGCAGCGAACCCCTGTTCCGGGGTCTTGACATCCATGACCACTGGGACTGGTCGGTCCGGTACCCGGTAGTGCGGCTCAGCTTCGGGGGGAAATACAACGAACCGGGCGAGCTTGAGGGAGACATCATCGAACAGCTGGAAGGCCTTGAGCGCCATCACGACCTTGCCCCCGCCCGGACCTCCGACACCGGACCCCGGCGTCTGCGGAACATCCTGGACAGGCTCCACCATGCCACCGGCCAGCGGGTCGTGGTGCTGGTGGACGAATACGACAAGCCGATCCTGGACGTCATCGACAAGCCGGAAATGGCCAGAGCGAACCGCGACTACCTGCGGGGCTTCTACGGCATCATCAAGG
>JAJDVC010000133.1 GCA_022826305.1 Gammaproteobacteria bacterium
AGGGAGCGGCCCCACGCTCGCGCTGACCGCGGACGCGCTGTGGGCGCGGACGAGTTCGGAGAAGACGCACGAGCTGGCGGCGTCGGACTCCGACGTGACCCGGCTGCGGCTCGGTCTGGAGGGCGGCTACGCCATCGCCACCGAGGGCGGCGGCCGGATCGTGCCCAGGGTCGAGCTCGGCGCGCGCCATGACGGCGGCGACGCCGAGACCGGCTTCGGCGTGGAGTTCGGCGGCGGCATCGCCTGGACCGATCCGGCGCTCGGGTTCTCGCTCGACCTCTCGGGCCGCACGCTGATCACGCACGGCGACGACGATCTGGAGGACCGGGGCTTCGCGGCCTCGCTCGCCTTCGATCCGGACCCGTCGAGCGAGCGCGGCCTGTCGCTGACGCTGCGTCAGGACCGGGGCGGTCCGGCCCGGGGCGGACTCGACGCGCTGTTCGCGACCGACCCGCTGGCCGACCGCGCGGGCACGGCCGAGGCCGCCAGCCGCTGGCAGGCGCAAGCCGCCTACGGCCTCCCGGCCTTCTCGGGACGGTTCACCGGCAGCCCGCATGTCGGGCTGGGCCTCGCCGCGGGCGCGCGCGACTACACGCTCGGCTGGCGGCTTGCGCCGACCGCCAGCGCCAGTGCGCCTGTCTCCTTCGGGGTGAAGACGACGCGGCGCGAGAGCGACACGGCGGCGCCGGTGCACACCGTGGGGTTCGAGCTTCGGGCGAACTGGTAATCGCCTCGCCCGGATGAAGCGGCCTGCCATGCCCGGCCTGCCGGAGCGGGCGCCCTTCCCGGTGCGCCTCCGGACCGCCGCCGATCTCGCCGCCGCAGCCCGGGGCATGGCGCGCTGATGCTGAGGATCGAGCGGGAGGGCCGGTCGGTGCAGGTCCGCCTTCCCCTCGGCTACCAGCGAGTTTTCGCCGATCCACGTTAACCCGTCCCCAATAGCCGGGCCAGGGGTGGTCAATCGGAATTGGAGGCTGAAACCATGATTGACCTGGCTCAATGCGGTATCAGTATTCCGGATTGAATTTTTTTGGACTGCATGATCAGGTTGCGGCAGTCTTGCAGAATGCGTCTGCGTTTCAAAGGATAGCGTTGTGCCGATTCAGGATGATATGACCGATGGAACCACCGCGATTCTCGACCTGTTTGGCAACGCGATACATGACGCCTGTGGTTTCGACCTGGCAGGCAAGGATGTGATGCTCGCGGGAGCAGGAACAGATCGGTATCATGGGCGCATTGATCGCACAGAAGGCAGGATCCAGAAAAGTGGTCATTACGTACCAAGCGCGAGTCCAGCATGTGGTGGATGCAGCAAGAACGAATCTCCGGGATGTCATGGCTGATCATGGCATGACGCAAGGGCTTGATATCGAGCTTGAAATGTCAGGATCGGATTGGATCTGGTCGCCCATCACTTGCCGTATCGGCATTGATGGTTTCAAGGCCATGCTCGCGGGAAAAGCGGGCAAGGTGGTGGGCTGATCGTCATTCTGCCGCATGATGGACGCAGGACACCCGTGCGGCTACAATGCATGTGTCTGTGGCAGGCCGGAATCCGGTTCCGCTACATTGGTAATGCCATCTTCCCGTGTCATGCCTGCAGGAAGAACCATGCAATCTTCAACTGAAACAAGCCTCCATGCCCACTGTTCATTTTGATCTTGCTGACGGCAGTCGGATATCGGCCAAGGGCAAACCTGGAATTCCGTTGATGCATCTTGCCCGGGACTGCGGGATTGAGGCTATTCTCGCCGAATGCGGCGGAGCATGCTGTTGCGCGACATGCCATGTATATGTTGACCCGCAGTGGATCAACAGGCTCCCCGAGATGGATGAGGACGAGCAGGATATGCTTGAATTCGCCGAGGGGGTCAACCAGTTCAGCAGGCTGAGCTGCCAGCTGACTTTCTGCGACAAGCTGGATGGGCTGGTGGTAAGGGTTCCGGAATCCCAGTACTGAGAAAGACGACCTTCAGCCCGTCGTTGTGCCCGGTTGCGCCTTGCGTGTAACCTCTACCGGTCTCCGGTCGATTGTTTATGAAAAAGATGTTGAATGAAGCGCCGCTTTGGCGTCCTGACGGGAACCGGATGAAACGGTCCAACATGGCGACATTCATCCGTTCGATACAACAGGATCATCCGGAAGTTACGGATTATGACTCCCTGTATCAGTGGAGTATAGAAAGAAGCGATCAGTTCTGGAGCGCATTCTGGAGATTTTCCGGTATCCTGTACAGCCGCATATGGGACGATATCCTGATTCGGCCCGATGCGATGCCGGGCGCCGACTGGTTTTCCGGTGCCCGGCTCAATTATGCAGAGAACCTGCTGCGGTACCGGGATGATCGGATCGCGCTGATCGGCATGAGCGAGAACCGGGAAGGAAGGAGCGTGACATACAGGCAGCTGTATCATGAAGTCGCTCGCTGCAGAACGTTTCTGGAGAACCAGGGCGTAAGATCCGGAGACCGGGTGGCCGGTTACATGGCCAATACGGTTGAAACGATTGTCGCCATGCTGGCAACCTCGAGTCTCGGAGCAATCTGGTCGAGTTGTTCACCGGACTTCGGCGTCAAGGGGGTTCTTGAGCGTTTCAGCCAGATCGAACCCAGGGTATTGTTTGCAGTGGACGGATATCGGTACAACGGCAAGTCCCATTCGATCCTGGAACAGGTTGCATCGGTCGCAGACAGGATTCCATCGATCGAGCATGTGATCATCATACCTTTTCTGGATCCGGTCCCCGGCATCTCGAACGTGCCGAACGGTGTGCTCTACGAAGATGCCATGCGCGAGGGCAAGGATGTCGTTTTCGAACAGCTGCCCTTTGATCACCCTCTTCATGTGCTTTACTCGTCCGGAACAACCGGCAAGCCAAAGTGCATTGTTCATGGCGCCGGTGGAACCCTGATCCAGCATCTGAAGGAGCAGATGCTTCACACGGACCTGAAACGTGATGACGTGCTTTTCTTTTTCACAACCTGCGGATGGATGATGTGGAACTGGCTGGCAAGCGGCCTGGCAAGCGGATGTACACTTGTCCTGTACGACGGTTCTCCGTTTCACCCGGACAAGGGCGGTTTATGGAAGATGGCAGAACGTCTGGGCATCACGATTTTCGGAACCAGTGCGCGATATCTTGGAGCATGTGCCAAGGCCGGTCTGGTACCGAAGGAAACTGCTGACCTGTCGGCCTTGCGTACGGTTCTTTCGACCGGTTCACCGCTTGCGGCCGAGGGATTTGACTATGTCTATTCGCAAATCAGGTCCGATGTCATGCTGTCCTCGATATCCGGCGGAACAGATATCATCTCCTGTTTTGTGCTCGGCAACCCGCTCAAGCCGGTCTACCGGGGCGAGATCCAGTGCCGCGGCCTGGGAATGGCTGTCGATGTATACGAGGAGGGAGTGCCCGTTCGTAACCGACGCGGCGAACTGGTCTGTACCCGGCCGTTTCCCAGCATGCCGCTGGGATTCTGGAATGAGCCTGATCACGCGCGCTATCACAAGGCGTATTTTGAACGCTTCCCGGGTGTCTGGACCCAAGGTGACTATGCCGAAATCACGGAGAATGACGGAATGATCATCCATGGTCGGTCGGATGCAGTCCTGAATCCCGGGGGGGTACGTATTGGTACGGCGGAGATCTACAGACAGGTTGAAAAGGTCGAAGAGGTTCTGGAGAGTCTTTGCATCGCACAGGAATGGGAGCAGGACGTCAGGATCGTGCTTTTTGTCATGCTCAGGGCGGGAGAGAAACTTACCGGGGAACTGGAATCCGTCATCCGCAATACCATTCGCATCAATACCTCCCCCAGGCATGTGCCGGCGAAGATTCTGGCGGTACAGGACATTCCCAGGACCCTGAGCGGGAAAATCACCGAACTGGCGGTTCGGAACGCAGTACACGGCGAACCGGTCAGGAATACCGAGGCACTGGCCAATCCCGAGGCCCTGGAATTCTTCCGGGACCGTGAGGAGCTAAGGCATGCATAGTTCCTGCCGGGTATCTGGACATTAACTTTCCCAGGAAACAATCACAAATGAACGAAGTAGTAGTCATCAGCGGTGCCAGAACCCCGGTCGGAGACTTTGGCGGCAGTCTGCAATCGTACAGCCCGGGGGATCTTGCCGCACTGGTAGTTGCTGAAGCCGTGCATCGCGCCGGCGTTGCCGCAGAATCGGTCGGACACTGTGTGATCGGCAACGTCATCCATACCGAGGCGAGTGACATGTATCTGGCCCGTGTGGCCGCCCTGAAGGCGGGCCTGCGGGATACCACACCGGCAGTCACGGTGAACAGGCTCTGCGGCAGCGGCATGCAGGCGATCGTCACCGCTGCCCAGCAAATCCAGCTTGGCCTGTGCCATACCGTGGTTGCAGGCGGTGCTGAAGTGATGTCGCGTGGAGGATACATGGCAACCGGCGCACGATTCGGCAACCGGCTTGGAGACGGCAAGCTTGTTGACATGATGGTTGCCGCGCTGCATTGCCCAATCGAAAAATGCCATATGGGCATAACGGCCGAGAACATTGCAGAGAAATGGGGAATCAGCCGGGAGGAGCAGGACCGGTGTGCACTCATCAGCCATCAACGCGCCCAGCATGCGATTGAGCAGGGCTACTTCGAATCGCAGATTCTTCCGGTTGAACTTGCCGGC
Organism: Gammaproteobacteria bacterium; assembly: GCA_022826305.1. GTDB lineage: Bacteria > Pseudomonadota > Gammaproteobacteria > Arenicellales > Poriferihabitantaceae > Poriferihabitans. The sequence continues at coordinate 4,665 of JAJDVC010000133.1, forward strand.
AGAAAGGGCAGCACTGTCTTTTCCCGGGACGAGCATGTACGGTTCAACGCTTCGCCTGATGATCTGGTAAAACTGAGACCGGTCTTCAAGCCGGATGGAACCGTTACCGCCGGCAATGCATCAGGAATCAATGACGGAGCCGCCGCGATGGTCCTCATGAGTGTCGAGGAGGCCGAGAAGCAGGGGCTTCAGCCACGGGCCAGGCTGGTTCACTATGCCTTTGCCGGTGTAGAGCCGCGCTATATGGGAATCGGTCCTGTTCCTGCCGTACAGGATCTGTTTCAGGCAGTCGATATTGCGCCGGAAGATATTGATGTCTGGGAGGTGAACGAGGCATTTGCGGCGCAGGCCATTGCTGTTGCCCAGGAGCTGGACATCCCCCCTGACAGGCTGAATCCGAATGGCAGCGGCATCTCCATCGGGCACCCGGTCGGCGCCACGGGCGTAATCCTGGCAGAAAAGGCAATCAGTGAACTGGAACGCACTGGTGGCCGATACGCCGTGGTCACCATGTGTATCGGAGGAGGCCAGGGTATTGCCGGACTGTTTGAACGGTGCGACTGACATGGTCCGGCCGCCACTCCACGGAATCCGGGTTCTTGACCTGTCACGGATTCTCGCGGGCCCCTGGTGTACACAGCTGCTCGGAGATCTGGGCGCCGAAGTAATCAAGATCGAGCGCCCCGGATCGGGAGATGATACCCGACACTGGGGGCCGCCCTGGCTCAAGGACAAGGGCGGCCGGGACACCGATCAGGCAGCTTATTTCTTCAGCACGAATCGCAACAAGTCTTCCGTCACGCTTGATCTCAAGTCACAACGGGGTATCGACATTCTCAGGCAGTTGGCGGCAATGAGCGATGTGTTCGTGGAAAACTTCAAGCCCGGCACCTTGCAGGGGATGGGGCTCGACTACAAGACTCTGAAACAGGACAACCCCGGTCTGATCTACCTGTCGATCACCGGGTTCGGCCAGACAGGGCCGATGTCGGATCGACCGGGATACGACTACATGATCCAGGCCTTGAGCGGGCTGATGAGCATTACAGGGCATCCTGACGGCACGCCGGGAGGAGGACCGCAGCGTGTCGGTGTGGCGGTTTCGGACATTACCACCGGGCTTTACGCCACCATAGCCGTTCTTTCGGCGCTCCTTCACCGGACAGCAGGCGGAACAGGTCAGCATATTGATCTGGCATTGCTTGATTGCCAGGTGGCATGGCTTGCCAATCAGGCAATGAATCATCTGATCGGGGGAACGGTACCGCAGAGAACCGGGAACGGACATCCCAATCTGGTTCCCTATCAGCCCTTCCCTGCAAGCGACGGAGAGTTTATCGTGGCAGTCGGAAATGACCGGCAATTCAGGGAACTCTGTGCATGCATCGGGATGGCTGGTCTCGGCAATGATCCACGGTTCAGAACGAATGCAGACCGTGTCGGGTCGCGTCAGGAGCTTGTCGATATCCTGTCACAGGTCTTCCGCAAACGAGAAATCCGCTACTGGCTGGAATGCCTGGAAGCGCATGAGATACCCTGCTCGAAAATAAACAATATCAAGGAAGTATTCAATGATTCTCAGGTAAAGTCTCGTAATATGCGGATTGATCTTGCGCACGAGACAGCCGGTACCGTACCCCAGGTAGCCAATCCCATACGGTTTTCCGAATCCGGAACCGAATACCGGAATGCTCCCCCGGAACTTGGTCAGCATTCCCACGAAGTGCTTGAAAGGCTTTTGGGCTACAATGCCGAGACCCTTTCCACCCTTGCCCGGGCCGGGGTAATCTGATTTCCGGTTACCATCCGGCAAGACGTCATGCTCCGAAATCCGAACTCCTCACAGACTGCCTCAAGAACTGATCCGGTTTCTGTCGCTGAAGAGATGGGGCAGGATTCGGCATTCGCGCAGCTTGCGCGGGATTATCTGAAGGAAAGGAAGTCCCGCCGCCGCTGGGGTATCTTCTTCAAGCTCATGCTGGCTGGCTATATCCTGATCGTGACCTACTGGTTCTTTCGGGATGATCATGCACAACAGCACGTACCGCATACAGCCGTTGTTGAAATCAACGGCGTTATCGCCTCGCTGGAGAATTCATCCGAGCAGATTATCAAGAGCCTCAATCATGCATTCGAGACCGAACATTCCAGGGGCGTGATCATCAAGATCAACAGCCCCGGCGGCACGCCGGTCCAGGCGGCCATGGTCAATGCTGAAATTCATCGTCTCAAGTCTGTCTATCCGGATAAACCGGTCTTCGTCTCGATTGGAGACATCTGCACCTCAGGCGGCTATTACGTGGCGGTGGCGGCCGACCAGATCTATGCCCATCCTTCCAGCATAGTCGGTTCAATCGGAGTACAGATCAACACGTTTGGATTGACAGGGGCCATGGAGAAGCTGGGTATCGAGCGTCGGCTGTTCACGGCAGGGGAGAATAAGTCGATGCTTGATCCGTTCAGCCCGTCTCGACCCGGACATGTCCGGCACGTCCAGTCAATGCTCAACGACGTTCACCGGCAGTTCATTGATGCCGTGAAGCGGGGCCGCGGAGACCGGATAACGAATGACCCTGATCTGTTCAGTGGACTGATCTGGAGTGGGGAGCAGGCCAAGGCACTGGGGCTGATTGACCACTTCGGAACCGTGGAAACCATTGCCCGGGAAGCCATCGGCCACGAAGACATCATGAATTACACGCACCATCCCGATTTTTTCGGGCGATTCATGCGGCAGATTGGTATCAGGATTTCAAATCTTCTGACAGCCGGCTCTCACAGCATGTATTGACATTCGACAGGGACTTGAACCATGCCCGCCATGCGGGCTGGCTTGTCAGGACTTGATCCTGATTCACTCATTGCTGCCTGATTTGCCGCAATCTTCCGGCTGTGCACATGTTCAGGACCTGAAAAACGCATCCGTCGGCGTGCCCGCGATGGTGACGGTCCTCCTGTATTTGTACAACTGCGTTCTGAAACAGTTATGCAGCATGACCTCACTTGCACTAGAATGCCCTGATTGATCAAGCTGGCACACGCATCGTGACACGAACCGAAGAACTGCTGGAAACGCTGATTGCGTTTCCGTCCGTGAGCCGCAACAGCAATCTCGACCTGATTCATTTCATCCGGCAGTTCCTGCAGGATCTGGGTATTCATGGCATCCTGATTCATGACGACACCGGAAACAAGGCGAACCTGTTCGCAAGCATCGGACCAGATGCGCCTGGTGGCGTCATATTGTCGGGACATACCGATGTTGTACCGGTTGAAGGCCAGCACTGGTCCGTCGACCCGTTTGCCATGCACGTGACGGAGGAGCGGGTGTACGGTCGTGGCAGCACGGACATGAAGGGATTTATTGCCAGTGTACTGGCAATGACCGAGACCGCAGTTGGCGCCACGCTGAAACATCCGATTCATCTTGCCTTTTCCCATGACGAGGAAATCGGGTGTGTCGGCGTGAAGAGTATGCTTGATATGCTCGAGTCCGCGCCGGTACACCCGGCACTATGCATTATCGGCGAACCCACTTCGATGCGCGTTGCCATTGCTCACAAGGGCAAGACCGGAGCAATATGCCGATGTCTCGGGGTTGAGTCGCATTCTGCGCTTGCTACCCAGGGGCTGAATGCGATCTATATGGCATCAAGGATGATTGAGGCTATCCAGTCAATTCAGCAGGATATCATTGCAGGTCACCCGCAGGACGAGGCATTCACGGTGCCTTGCACGACCCTGCATGTGGGAACCATTGCCGGGGGGAATGCCCTGAATATTGTTCCGGGCACATGCGAGTTCCGGTTTGAAATCCGCAATCTTGAGGCGGATTCTCCCCAGGCCATAATGAACCGTATCCACGAAGCCGCAGGGGAAATTCTTGACGAATGCAGGACAAGGTTTCCTTCAGCGCAAATCGATATAGATATCTTCAATACCTATCCTCCCCTGGACACGCAACCGGGAGCGGCCGTTGTCGACCATGTCCGGCAACTGGTCGACGGAAAGGCTCCTGTGAAAATCGATTTCGGCACTGAGGGCGGACTGTTCCAGAAACGGCTTGGCGTTCCGACAGTGGTATGTGGGCCCGGTTCCATGGATCAGGGGCACAAGCCTGACGAGTTCATAAGACGTTCGGAACTTGCCCGGTGCGACCGTTTCCTGCAAAGACTTCTCGTACAACTCGGCAGTTAGGTTGTGCATGGATACCGCCTGCTTTGAGCGTTCGGAGATCCTGCCTGAACCCGAGTTGCCAGATCCCGTGGAGATCATTGATCTCGGCAAGCAGATGGCAAGACAGTGGCCCCTGCAAGGCAATGCGTTCCTGAAGGCCAACTGCTGTACCAGCGAGCTGCAGTACAAGCAGCGCATGATCGCCCGGGGCAGGATCATGAAACATGCGCACATGGGTTTCCGTTCAAGGCAGAAGAGCATCAGGGCTTATGCTGAAATTCACGAGCGCCTCCTGAAAAAGGGGTTCACGCTTGATCGTTATGGCATCTGTCTTGACTGGAGCATGGGATTCCCCCGCCACTTGCGAAGTGAACAGATGCAGGGAACCGGACTGATCCTGGAAGAAACCGAGGACTTTGTTGAACTGGTCAACAGCGCACCTGTCGCCGCGCACTTCGGGGACTTCATGCTGGGATTTCCTGCTGCGCTGGAGAACACTTGCAGTGCCCTGAGCGCCGGTGTAACGGTGATCGGCAATATCGGACAGTACTTCACATTTTCGTTGCCTGGATGGAAGGATGAAATCGAGACGACTTGCTCTACCCTGAAGGCAATAGCGCTCATGGTCGGCCAGGACACGGATATCCTGGTGCATTCCAATCTTGATGATGGGTTTGCCGCCGTATTCGAGGATGTTTCCTGCATACTCGGTGCTGCGCTGGTCGAGCGGTATCTCGTCGAGGATTTGCTGGGCGGTCGTATCGCGCACTGTTTCGGACATCATTTTTCATCACCCTTGCTGCGCTATGCATTCCTGCACGCACTGGCTGAAGTCAGCCCGGGACCAGGTAGCATGATTTATGGAAACACTACCAGTTACGGGGGAACCGATGCCGAGAACTTCGCCAGCCTGTCAGCGTATCTTCGGGTTGATATTGCGGCGCAAAGATCCTGCGCTACCGGGCATGCGCTGAATCCGGTACCGGTTTCTGAAAACCGTCGTATCCCCGACATGCAGGAAATTCTTGATGCACACCTGTTCGCAGGCCGTCTCTGTGATCTTGAGGAGGGGCTTGTCCCTCCGGTAGATATCGATGCAGCCAGGCAACTGAGTGACAGGCTGACTGATGGTGCACGGGTATTTTACGATAACCTCATCAGGGGATTCAGGGAATCGGGAATCGATGTCGAGAATCCCGTGGAAATGTTTCTGACGATTCGTCGATTGGGTGGAAGAAGGCTGGAAAACTGGTATGGTCCGGGCAAGCCGGAGGAGCTGTCGGAACGACGTGCTCCGGTTGTCATGTCGGATACCGTAAAGGCAATGGATCAGGAGGTCTCGGTGCAGATACGCCGTGCCCGGGAAGCAGGAGCCGACAGCCTCCGGGGGATGAAACTGAAACTGGTTGTTGCCACAACCGATGTTCATGAGCATGGTAAACGACTGCTGGAACGGGTGTTTTCGTCCCTGGGTCTTGTGATCGTGGATGGGGGGATTTCGGTGGATCCGGACGTATTGTCCGGAATTGCCGAATCGAGCAAGGCGGATGTGATTGCGCTTTGCACCTACAATGGGGTTGCGCTGACATACTTCGAGCAGTTGCGCGACGAACTGAAGGAGCGGGGCATGAATCTGCCGGTCCTGATCGGCGGGCAATTGAACCAGATTCCCCGGAACACGCGATCCTCCCTGCCCATTGATGTCACTCAGGAGCTCCGGGACAGGGGGGCCATGGTATGCCCCAGCCTGGTCGATGCGATCCCCGCCCTGTGTGCACACTTCGGACGCGAGTCTCCTGGAGACCGGAACTGAGATGGAAATCGGTTTTCTTGGCTGCGGCAAGATTGCAGTGCCCATGGTCCGCTCCCTGGCGCGGCGTTTCCCGGATGCCGGTATTTTCGTGACGCTTCGCAGTGAGCATCTCTCGTCCATGCTTGAGCGGGAAATCGATAATGTACACAGGGGAGAAAGCCAGTGGGTTCTCGACAACTCCGAAATAGTTGTTTTCAGTCTTCTGGCAGATGTCGCGCGCACGCTTTTCCCGTCACTTGCCTTCAGGTCGGATCACAAGTCCGTCAGCGTCATGACAGATATCGGGCTGCAGGAAATACATGACCTGATCCGCCCGGCGAGCGGCTGCTGCATCACCATCCCCGTCCCCTTCATTGCACAGGGCGGGTGTCCGCTTCCCGTGTATCCCGACAATCCGCTGATAGGGCAACTGTTCGGAGATGAGAACAGGGTCTTTCCCGTGACAGAGGAATCCCATGTCAACGCACATTTCGCGGCTACGGCAATTCTTTCCACCCTGATTGTTCAACTCCAGGGTACAAGCCGATGGCTGGGAGACAGGACCGGCAATCATGTTGATGCGGAAATCTATCTGGCCTCTCTGGCAGCGGGTTATCTGGGGGCCATGGACAGGGATGGGATGCAGCGGCTTGACCAGGCGATGGAAAAACTCTCAACCACAGGCGGATTGAACCACCAGCTGTTGCAGCACATGCAGTCGTCGGGACTGACCGAGAATCTTGAAAAGGGGTTGCAGCAGCTCGCTCGGCGCTTGTGCATGCAGGCCTGACAGGTCCGCCATGACGCCCCGGGAGCGGTGTGGATGCAACTGCGTTTCGTACGCTTTGCCTGCCTGCTACGGGTCTCCTGGAACACCGTACGAAGGTGCATCGGCAGGCCGGACAGCACGTACAAGGTAATCCTGCATCTGGGGTCGGTAGTCCCGCCACAGCTTCCACATTGCTGCGACCGGATCCTTGTCGTCCCAGTCCACGCGCAGATCCATCAGCGGAAAGGGCTGGGTATCCACTACCAGCAAGGCCGCCGAGTGCACGTCGCCCGTTTCTCCCCCGGCGTCCAGGCCGGCCTGCAGGGACCTGAGCAGTCGTTCGGCGAGATGCGAATCGGTCCATTCGGCAAAACATTCGGTCATTGCGCCGGGGATCCCCTCATTTGCCAGCAGATTTCCGGCCGAGAAGCAGCTGTTTCCGGCTGACTGCGCATGGATGCCGAGAATGTTGCGGCCGGTATGGCAGGCCGTATTGCCATGTGTGTCGATGACCAGCAGCTGCCGGAAGTCTGCATGGATCAGACCTTGCAGCAAGTCATCAAGCGCCTGTCTTGCCGTCTGTCCTCGTTCCAGCCGATCAAGCAGGTCGGGACCCAGTGCCGGATCAGTAATGTTCTGTGATGCAACGGCGCCAACACCGGCCCGGGCATGGGGACAACGGGCCCCCACGCAGATGCTTGAGGTCGTGATAGCCACGCCGAACATGCCGGTTTGTTCGCAACGGCCCACAATGGAGAAGGTCATGGGATTCCTGATTCGAGTACCTTGATCCGGACATCTGATTGTATAGCATGAGAAGCGTGACATGCACTGAGATCAAACTGCGCTCCATGAACAAATCGGATCCCTCGCGCTTTCTGCCGGAGAACCTGCTTGAACTTGCCATCGGCCGACAGGTCAAGGAGTTCCGGACGAGACAACACATCACGGTCGCGGATCTGGCGCGGCAGGCCGGCCTCTCGACCGGCATGCTGTCCAGGGTGGAGAACGGACAAACGTCCCCCTCGCTGTTGACGCTGCGTGCTCTCGCGAAGGCTCCGGATGTTCCCGTCACATCACTGTTCAGGCAGTACGAGGAAATCCGTGAGGACGAGAATGTCAAGGCGCACCAGATACTGGTCATCAGTATCAACTGTCTGGTCATTCCAGCGGTCATTTGCTGTCGGTGGAACCGTACATGATCACCTTGTCCCACAAGTCGGGAGTGTTTCCGCTGTTTCGGCATGAAGGGATTGCATTCATCCATATTCCTGGATGGCGAAGTCGGATATCGTCATGCGGATCAGGCGTACCATCCTGACCCCGGCGACTCACTGTCTTTCCATTCCGATGCCTCGCACGGGCTGCAAGAACCCATTCGTCTGCCGATTCGCTTCCCGGGCATCAGTGTCGGGAAGGGTGGGGCAGCAGAAAATTTCCCATGAGGAAATTTTTTCTGATAGCGGATATTTTCCGCCTGACCTGATATCCTTGTGCTTTCCACAATCGTTCATAACCGGCATGTGCGGCATAGTAGGTTTGTATATCAAGAACCCGGAACTTGAACCGGTTCTCGGACAGTTGCTTGGTAGCATGATGCTCCAGATGGCGGAGCGCGGACCGGACAGTTCGGGATTTGCCCTCTACCATAATCCGGCAGACCGAAACGCCGTAAAGGTTACCCTGCAGGGAGATGTCCACACGGACTGGGACGAAATCACGCGGCAATTGACCGAGGGGCTGGATTTTTCGGTGACCCTGATCCCGGTGGCTACCCATGCCGTGGTCATCCTGGATTGTGATGCCGGGACTGCGGTCAGGCATGTCAAGGATCGTGTCGGCAACGTGCACATCAACAGTGTCGGCAACCTGATTGAAATCTACAAGGAAACCGGGAGTCCCGATCAGGTAATCGGCACATTTGATCTGCGGTCCCAGCATGGCACCCACGCCCTGGGGCATACCCGGATGGCTACCGAAAGCGCCGTTACCACGGAACATTCCCATCCCTTCAATACGGGTCATGACCTGTGCCTGGTACATAACGGTTCGTTGTCGAACCACAATCGGCTGAGGGAGAGGCTGAAGGGCGAAGGCATCCGGTTCACCACTGACAACGATAGCGAGGTTGCTGCCGGTTACCTGACCTGGAAACTGGAACAGGGTGCTACCCTGAACGAGGCAATGGAGGAGGCGCTGGTGGATCTCGACGGATTCTACACTTTCGCCATCGGTACGCGCGACGGTTTTGCCGTGCTTCGCGACCCGATAGCCTGCAAGCCTGCGGTGATTGCAGAAACCGAGGACTGGGTTGCCATGTCATCCGAATATCGTGCAATCGCCCAGTTGCCTGGCAACCAGCAAGCCAGGATCTGGGAACCGGAACCGGCCACAATCTATCTGTGGGAGAGAAACTGATGGAATTCGACCTGTCGGTACAGACCGTACGGAACCTGAATGCCTTCCTGCATGATCAGGGTTCGTCGGATTCCCGGGTAACCGTGAACAATTCTGCGGGCAGGCACAATGTGGCGGTTGGCGCTGTCCATCCCTGCCGAATTGAAATCAATGGCCATGTAGGCTACTACTGTGCGGGCATGAACCAGCACGCCGATATCCTGGTGCGGGGGAATGCCGGCCCTGGTCTTGCTGAAAACATGATGTCCGGTACGGTCCGCGTCACCGGAAACGCCTCCCAGTACTGTGCGGCAACAACGCATGGAGGACTGGTGGTGGTCGAGGGGAATGCTGCGGCCCGTTGCGGCATCTCCATGAAGGGTGTTGATATCGTGGTGGGTGGTTCCATCGGCCACATGAGTGCCTTCATGGCCCAGAGCGGACGTCTGGTGGTATGCGGTGATGCCGGCAATGCCCTGGGAGATTCGATATACGAGGCACGAATCTATGTGCGGGGAAGGATTGCCGGTCTCGGAACCGACTGCGTGGAAAAACCGATGCTTGACGAACACGGGAAGGAATTGGAGCGTCTGCTGGAATCAGCTGGCATGCAGTATCCTGCGGACGAGTTTCGGCGCTACGGCTCGGCTCGCAGGTTGTACAATTTCGATGTAGACAATGCTGGCGCCTACTGAACGGGGGAAACTCGGGAATGTCCGGCACCATAGACCGTAGTTGGCTACTTGAATCGGCAACGTTTTCCCGACCGGTCATCCGGGAAATTCAGCGGGCCGCTCGTGAGGGGATCTATGATATCCGGGGTTTCGGGGCCAAGCGCTCGGTTCCTTCGTTCGACGACCTGCTGCTCCTGGGTGCGAGCATGTCCCGCTACCCTCTTGAAGGCTATCGCGAGAAATGCGATACCACCGTGACGCTAGGCACCCGTCATGCCCGGAAACCGGTCACACTGGACACGCCAATAACGATTGCCGGCATGAGCTTCGGTGCGTTGTCCGCGCAGGCCAAGGAGGCGCTTGGGCGCGGAGCGACCGAGGTGGGAACCAGCACGACGACAGGCGACGGCGGCATGACCCCTGAAGAACGGAGACACTCGAACCTGCTGGTCTATCAGTACCTGCCGTCGCGCTATGGCATGAATCCGGATGACCTGAGGAAGGCCGATGCGGTCGAGATCGTCGTGGGGCAGGGGGCGAAGCCGGGAGGCGGGGGAATGCTGCTCGGGCAGAAGATCAGTGACCGGGTTGCCGAGATGCGCAACCTTCCGAAAGGCATCGATCAACGCAGCGCCTGCCGGCACCCGGACTGGACCGGTCCGGACGATCTGGAGATCAAGGTCCATGAATTGCGCGAGATCACCGACTGGCAGGTTCCCATATATATCAAGGTTGGCGCCACACGTACATTTTTCGATGTCCAGCTTGCGGTCAAGGCGGGCGCCGACGTGGTGGTAGTCGATGGCATGCAGGGTGGTACTGCCGCCACCCAGGATGTCTTCATCGAGCATGTGGGCATACCGACCCTGCCGGCGACACGGATTGCTGTCGAGGCCCTCAGGGACCTCGGCATGCACCGGACCGTGCAATTGATCGTGTCAGGCGGAATCCGCTCGGGGGCAGATGTCGCAAAGGCGCTTGCACTGGGCGCCGATGCGGTATCGATCGGCACGGCGGCGCTGATTGCCATGGGCGACAATTCGCCGGAGCATGAGGCGGAGTACAATGCCCTGGGGACCAGCGCCGGATACTATGACGACTATCAGGACGGCAGGGATCCTTCCGGCATCAGCACCCAGGATCCCGATCTCGGTGCGCGTCTGGACCCCGAACTGGCGGGCCGCCGTGTGGCCAACTATATCCGGGTGCTGACGCTCGAACTGCAGACCCTCGCAAGGGCTGCCGGAAAGACCAACGTCCGGAATCTCGAGCCGGAGGATCTGGTCGCGTTGACCGTGGAGGCGGCAGCCATGGCCAGGGTGCCCCTGGCGGGCACCGACTGGATTCCGGGAAAATGAATGCAGTCCGATCAGGCTCGAAATCAGCCATGATCCGGATATCACGAACACTCAACCAGACCGACAGAACGCCATGCCTGTAGAACTTGCACAGATAGCCAGAGAAAAGGGGATCCGTTATTTCCTGATCAGTTTCGTGGACTTGTTCGGAGTGCTGCGCTCCAAGCTGGTCCCGGCATCAGCCATCGCCGACATGCAGAGGGACGGCGCCGGTTTTGCCGGATTTGCCGCCTGGCTCGACATGAGCCCTGCGGACGGCGACATGTTTGCCATCCCCGATCCCGAGAGCCTGATACAGTTGCCCTGGAAGCCGGAGGTCGGCTGGCTTGCCGGAGACCTGCATCTGGATGGGAATCCTGTCGAAGCCTCCCCAAGGGTGGCGCTCAAGCGGCAGGTTGCCCTTGCCGGGGAACAGGGATACAGGATGAAAACCGGCGTTGAATGCGAGTACTTTCTGGTCAGCGGGGACGGTACGGCCATTTCAGACCCGAGAGACATGCAATCCAAGCCATGTTACGACCAGTCCGCCCTGATGCGTCGCTACGATGTCATATCACGGATCTGCGATCACATGCTGGAACTGGGCTGGGGGCCCTATCAGAACGATCACGAGGACGCAAACGGGCAGTTCGAAATGAACTGGGAGTTCGACGACTGCCTGAAGACGGCGGACCGGCACGTGTTCTTCAAGTACATGGTGAAGCAGATCGCGGAAGACTGCGGCTTTCGCGCAACCTTCATGCCCAAGCCGTTTTCCGATCTGACCGGGAATGGATGCCATGCTCATGTATCGCTCTGGGACACGGAGGGCGAGCAGAACCTGTTCGACAGCCGGGACGATGAAATGGGTCTGTCTCCGATTGCCTACAGTTTTCTTGGCGGCATAATGCATAATGTCCAGGAACTGTGCTCGATTTTCAATCCGACTGTAAACAGCTACAAGCGCATCAATGCGCCGCGGACACTTTCCGGCGCCACCTGGTCTCCGAATGCGGTCAGCTACGGGGGAAATAACCGTACGCACATGGTACGTATCCCCGACAAGGGACGATTTGAACTGAGATTGATGGACGGCGCCGCGAATCCCTACCTCCTGCAGGCAGGCATACTGGCTGCGGGGCTTGATGGAATCGGCAATCAGCGCGATCCGGGCAGACGGCTCGACATCAACATGTACACGCATGGCGATACCGTCGAAGGACTGAAGAAATTGCCGCTCAACCTGCTGGATGCGATCCGGCTCACGCAGGGCAGTTCAGATCTCAAGGCGCAACTGGGAACTCCCCTGGTGGATGCCTACTGCAAGCTGAAGATGGACGAATGGAATGACTACTGCCGTACGCTCACCCAGTGGGAAAGGGATCATACCCTGGATTGCTGAACGGCGTGTGAGACACAGACCAGTCATGATCACACGGTATTGGGGGAATTCATGCTGCTGAGCCTTGTGATTTCAACCATGCTTTCAACCATGCTGTTTTATCTGCTCATGCGATACCTGTTGGTTACCGATATTGGCATTACTGGTTCTGCTGTCTTTGCGACTATCTATTTATCCGTCAGCATGTTGATCGGAGTCGTATGGTTCTGAAATGTTGGTTCAATGTGTTGTCGGGAGCTTCAGCCGAAGAACCATGCCTTGGGTAGTATCGGGGTTGCAAGTCTCGAAACAAGGAGAAGTAGTGTCGGTTCCTGGAGACCATCCAGAAACGCACAAGTGATGCACCGAACAGTTGTGGACTGCATCAGCCGTCAGATTGCGGCTTTTTTCTGGTTGTCAGCAACTCCGGAAACCCTTGCCCAATGTCCTGTTTTTCTGTTCGTGGCGAGTCTGATACGACGGATCCTCCCTTCAGTCATGAGGGCGGATTAACGTACCTGATTGCCCGCAGAGGAAAACCTGGTATTCCTGCTCTCGACCTGCTGATGCATCATCGTTATTCGACCTCCGGATAGAGGGGGTGTCAACCCGCGTTTCGTCACGCGGATGATCGAACTGATAGAATTCCAAAGAGGATGAATTTGCTCAGAAGAAGTCAAGGTGGGCTATATTCAGAAGTAGCAGACTTGGGATTGACGTAAGAGCTATAACCGAAAGTGGTGTATGGCGTAGTTGACTGAAGGCGGCGTATCGGGTTGACTGGAGTTATCAACCTGAACAACCAACCCACGGAGATACGCCACCATGAGCAAGCATAAGGCACCAGCATTCGAGAATCCAGA
>JAJDVC010000051.1 GCA_022826305.1 Gammaproteobacteria bacterium
GAAGAACGCCGCCACCAGCGGGATCCCCTGCGGGTCCCGGTGAAGACAGTCCATCACGCCCTTCGTATTGACTGAAACCGGGGTGTTCTGGGCCTCGTCCACACACACCACGATGTGGAATTTCTTCAGCAACGGCGCGGCATTCTGGAATACCCAGCTGGCGGGCATCCCGTCATCATCACTCCGCCCGCCTACCGACACGCCCAGGGCACCGCCACCGCGCTCCGACAACTCATGAAACAGCTTCCTGGCGAGATCAGGAAGGCCATCCAGCATTCCGGCAACAGACGTCCCGGAAGCCATTCTCCGGAGACGATCACCCTCCGCACTGGCGGCATTGACCATGGTCCTGACGACTGCAGCAGGGGACTTCAGGGCATCCGGATCCATGGCCACCGCCACCCAGGGCACCCCGGGAGTCGAATGACGCCGCACCGCCTCCATGCACTCCGCCATCAGCGCCGACTTGCCGGCACCCGGCGCGCCCTGGAAGATCATTGTGCCGCCACCGACCATTCCTGCGTTGAGGCTGCCCGCCGCCCGGCGGAAGACATCGAACTCCGCGTCCCGCCCGCGAAAGAACGGCTCCCGGCCGACTTCGGCGCGGTCGGGCCGGTCCAGCCAGGTTTCCAGCGGTAACGGATCGGCTGAGGGCGGCTTCGGAAATGGTCTCCCGTTCATGACGTCAATCTTACCTCAGTGCGGACCGTTCCTGCACGAACCGAAGGCTCCTTCATGCAGCATTAACCTCGAAGCCCCTGTCGACCGCCCTGGCACATGCAGGACCTGCTCTGGCCCGAACATTGCATGAGCACCAGTGGGCATTGGCAACTATCGGCAGGTCAGTAACGGATCCCGGGATCCCTGATCAAGGCCTCTGCCCGTGGTCCGGGCAAGACAGATTCTCACGCCATGGCGTGACCGGGTTTCAGTGAGGAAAGGCAACAGCTTGAGGCGGATGGCACCGACCCAAGCCCGGGACAGCCGCATACCCTGCAGAGCGCCGCGACGTATCTGCTCAGGCAGGACACAAGCCAGCCCGCCGAGTAGCATGCGGTGCCGGTTCGGCCACCACAGCGAACAGCCAGTGCGCTCGGCAAACTGGTCCAGTGGCCGTTTCCTGACCAGATCAAACTGTCTTGTCATATTCCACCCGATCGAATACCTGACGACGCTCCTGGCAGATCGATATTCCCGAACGCTGTACACAATGCCATTCACCCGCATCCGGCTTGCCGGGCAGAGTCAGTACTTCGGACCCTTCCTGATGAGATAGCCGGTATTCAGCGAATGTGCGACGACCATACCGCTTGTCACGATCAACCCGATACCGATCCATGAGAACAAATCCGGCAAGGTACCGAACACGATCAGCCCGAACAGGACTGCCGCAACAATTTCAAAATACGTAAACGGAGCCAGGACAGAGGCTTCGGCCCGGGCGAAACCATGCACCAGACATATCTGGTTCACCGCTCCGGTCACCGCTACCACGACCAGTAGCCAGAAGTTCTTCACGCTGATTGCCTCCCACTGAAACGGCACGATCAGACTAAGGGACAATGTGGCGACGATCGCTCCCCAAAGGGTGGTCACCAGGGGATGGGACAGTGATCCCAGCTTCCTGTTGATTGCAATCTGGATCGCGATGATTACCGCGCAAAGAAACACATGCAATGCACCCGCGTTGACACGGGAGAACTCGGGGCGCATGACCAGCAACACCCCGATGAACCCTCCAGCCAGGCCCACCCAGCCATGTCTTGTCACCGATTCCCCCAGACAGAAAACGGCGATCAGTGTCAGCACAAACGGGTATGCATACAGTATTGCGATCGCATCAGCATACTCAATGGTGCGTGCTCCCGTAACGAATGCCACAGTCGCCGCCGACATGGTCAGTCCCCGAACGACCTGCAAACCGGGTCGTGCAGGCTTCAGAAACCCTCCCCCAAACCGGATCACGACAACCGGCAGAACGAAAACAGTCAGCCCGAGAAACCGGAACCAGGTGATCTGGACCGGGCTCAGGTCTTCGGAAAGAAGCTTCATCAGCGCCCCTGCAAACGCCGCAAAACTCAACCCGCCCACGACAAGCAGTACGGCATTGCGGGTCTGCCTGTTTCTACCAGTTTCTTCAGCGTCCACCTGTGTTCCGGAAAGAGAACCCCGCATGATGAGGCGGTACAGTACCCTACTTTCCCGCATGATGATACAGGCTGCCCGAGCGTCGATGTCAGGATACCGTCCATGCTCTCCGGAATTTCCTGCCGGTTCCGGTTCTCCCGAACCACGCGATCCCGGCTTTTCGCATCTGCTCTGGCTGAAGGAAAATCCCCGACAGGTTCAGTTACACAAGCAAAATATCCGGATTCATGATTCAATCCCCGATTCGATGCTGTCCGGCATGAATCCGAAAGCGACAATCATCATGACGCAACCCTGTTCCACAATCCGGGCTTTTTCCACGGGGCCGGGGAAACCGGTTCTTCGGCTGATCGCATGCCCGGCATGACGGGTCATCCTGACAACCCGGAACACTGGACATGAGGGCCAACAACGAAACTGGTCAGGCCATAGCCATCATGGTGGTCGCAATGCTGATGCTGCCCGGAATTGATGCAATTGCCAAATGGCTGTCAGGATCCATCTCCTCCGGCCAGGTCACGTTCAGTCGCTTCCTGTTCCAGGTCCTGCTCATGTTTCCCCTGCTGCTCCGTACCCGGGGGAAATGGTTTACTGCTACGTTGTGGCTTCATGCCGCCCGGGGATTTTTCATTGCTGCCGCGACACTCCTGTTCTTCTCGAGCCTGGCCTATCTGCCGATTGCCGATGCCATCTCGATATTTTTCATCGAGCCCCTGCTGGTGACACTGCTATCGGCCGTACTGCTGGGAGAAACCGTGGGCTGGCGGAGAATCCTCGCCATTTCCATCGGTTTCCTGGGGTCGATAATCATCATCCGGCCAACTTTCGGAAACGTGGGATGGCCCGCCCTGTATCCGGTCGGTGCGGCGGCATGCTTCTCGTTCTACATACTGCTGACACGAAAACTGGTAACAGGCGAAGATCCGATCCGATTGCAGTTCAACGCCGGGGTATTCGGTCTCATGACAATGAGCCTGGCTCTGGCTATCGGCACACGTCATGAAATCAATGTCCTGCAAGTCGTGTGGCCCACTACTGGACAATGGCTGCTGCTTGCGGCCCTGGGATTCATTGCAACGCTCGGACATCTTCTGGTAGTTCTCGCGTTCAAGCGCGCACCGGTCAGTGTCCTGGCGCCGTTTCAATATGTGGAAATCATTGGCGCAACCGTCCTGGGTTTCATATTCTTCAACGATTTTCCTGATCCCGTCACGTGGATCGGCATACTGGTTATTGTCGGATCAGGCGTATACGTATTTCATCGTGAAGCCATTGTTCACGGCACTACCAGGGTAGGTAGCCCGCGACCCGGGGCCTCGGAGTCGCACGGGCCGCAACGGTGACGCATGCGCTCCGGCGTGTCTGATCCGGTCTTTCCAGAGAGGAAAACACCTGCAGCCGTGTCAAACGGCCTGCTAAGTACAACAAATCTGTGCTAGGCTAATCCGGTAGGCACAGAACTTCTGCAGGACCTTGCGAATGACCACATTGACCGAGCGCCTCGAAACCGGAAAGCTGCTGATCATGGACGGCGGGGTCAGCACCGAAATCCAGCGGCGCGGCATTCCGCTTGATCCGAACGTATGGAGCGGCCTGACAACCAAAACCAATCCGGACGACGTGCGGGCGATCCACGAAGAGTATATTCGTGCCGGGGCCGAGATCATTACTGCCAACACCTTCTCGACAGCACGGCACGTACTGGAAAGCATCATGCTCGGTCATGAAGCAAGGCTTCTCAACAGGAAATCCGTCCTGCTGGCACAGCAGGCGCGCGACAACTGTGCAACCGGAAATGTCTGGATAGCCGGATCCATGTCGAGCATGCCGCCCCTGACCCGGAACTACAGGGCGGTAATCAACGACAATGCCCGATCCAGTTACCTGGAACAGGCAGAAGTGCTGGCGGAATCCGGTGTCGACCTTATCGTTTGCGAAATGATGCGCGACAGGGAAAATGCGGAAATCGTGATCAGTGCGGCCCTTTCCACAGGATTGCCCGTATGGGTCGGTTACAGCATCATGGTGGACAAGTCGGGAGATGATGTCAAGGGACTGCGCTGGCTCGACGGCAAGCAGACTGACGTCACACATGACTTCTCCGCCATGCTGGAATCCCTGGCACCCCTTGGCGGACAGGTCGCGGGCATCATGCACACGGAGGTCGGCGATGTGGACAAGGCGCTGGAAGAGCTTGGCAGACACTGGCAGGGTCCCAGGATGGTATACGCCGAAACCGGACGCCTCGTACCACCCGACTGGGACTTTGACGAAACGGTCTCCCCTGCAGAATATCTCGGCACAGCACGCGCCTGGGTCGACAGGCACGGAGTGCAAATCATCGGGGGATGCTGCGGAACC
>JAJDVC010000229.1 GCA_022826305.1 Gammaproteobacteria bacterium
GGCATTGACCATGGTCCTGACGACTGCCGCAGGGGATTTCAGGGTATCCGGATCCATGGCTACCGCCACCCAGGGCGCCTCGGGGGTCGAATGACTCCGCACCGCCTCCATGCACTCCGCCATCAGCGCCGACTTGCCGGCCCCCGGCGCGCCCTGGAAGATCATCGTGCCGCCACCGACCATTCCTGCGTCGAGGCTGCCCGCCGCCCGGCGGAAGACATCGAATTCCGCGTCCCGCCCGCGGAAGAACGGCTCGCGGCCGACTTCAGCCCGATCCGTCTGGTCCAGCCAGGTTTCCAGCGGCAACGGATCGGCCGGCGACGGCTTCGGAAAGGGTCTCTCGTTCATGACGATAATCTTACCCCAACACGGGCGGTCCATGCGGAAAATCGTCATGTGCGGCGTCCTCGGGCAAGGAGATGGCAATTACCCCGCCATGATCGGCAGAATGCAATACGGTTCATCCGGGGAGAGGCATCGTGGAACCGGGTGCCGGAGCACCCGAGGTCGCTGGTTACGGGCCGGGCGGTCCTGTCCGGGGTGATCACCAGCAGGACCAGGACGGAGATGTGCGGTGTCGGATCCCTGGTGAGACCCTCACTCCTCATGTCCTGTTTTTCCCGGAAGCTTTCAGGCGACGTCTTTCCGAACGTTCCGCTTTCTTCAATTCCTTGCGATGTCTGCCATTATGTGAGACGCAGCATTCCGGGCTGCATGTAACCGCCCGCCCGTCAACTGCAGCCGCGTTGTGGATATTTCGTCCTGACACCATTGGCATGGGACAGTTGCATTGGCTGGCGCTTGAATGTCCGAACCCAGTGGTTCATCGAATGGATCTTCTCGTGAGGCGAGGGTGTCATGAAGTCTTCATCGATCTCCTTCAGACAACGTCTGGCAATGGATGTATATTCACGACAGATATCAACTCCCAGCCATCGGCGACCTGTCGCCTTTGCCATCTTGCAAGTCGTACCGGCTCCGCACATCGGGTCGAAGACAAGATCACCCGTGTTCGACCAGAACAGGATGTGATCTCTTGCCAATTTCTCCGGAAACATGGCGGGATGCCTGAATGCGTACATAACCTCCGGTCGTACCGTTTTTTCCGACCGCATACGACCAGATGTTTGTTCGAACCTTGTGTTCATTCAAGATGCCTTCTGTCTTGCGATTCACCCCGTCCGGTCCCTTCAGACAAGGCATCTGTGCCGGTCCTGATCGGGCGGCGGGTACCATGTGTCATGGGTGGAAGCTCCGGTAATTCCTTTTCAAGTCATTGAATCATGTCATGTAACAGAGATTCCACCCTGCTCCCTCATGCATTTTTCGGGTTAGTGTATATTTTCCTGTCGGATGCCCCGGCCTGCGGCAAGCCGGGGAACGCTCCTGGAAAGTCTGTGGTGCAGACCAAGTGGAAATCGTGTGTTGTGCGCGACTTGTGGAAGTCGGATCGGGAGGAATCAGAGCAGATCACTGGAAATCGACCGAGGAGTAGCCGGGAAAGGCTTGTGGAGCGGATAGCTTGTCCGGGGGGCTAGTGGGCGGATGGGGATCGTGCGTTCTGATCTATTCTACGGGGTTCTGAAGCGGGGTAATCTGTGCATGAGAGTGTATGCCAGACAACGGACAGTCGCACCAAGCAACCCCATTATTACGGTGATGGCACCGCTGTCGGATATCCATGATTCAAGGGTACTGCCCGACACCTCGGGCGATGGATTCCGGGAAAACAGGCCATTTCGGCACACTGACATCCCGGTTGCATGCTAAAATCATCGCTCCGAAACCGGATCATTCAGACACTCCTCAACCTTTCCTCCTGCCAGGACTTTCACCGACCATACTGCACCAGTCAGCCTGACGCAAGACATGTCGTGCTTGTTGCTGTCATACGCGCAATCAGGGGTTTGTGTCAGGGAAGATACTGATATCGCTGATTCGAGGATTTGAAGCAATGAAGCTGACGAAAGCGAAGATATCGAAGCGCACGGTAGAATCGCTGCAGGTGGACAAGGACACGGTATTCTGGGATTCCGAACTGATAGGATTCGGTGTTCGCGCTTACCCGGCAGGGAGCCGGTATTATGTTGTCCAGACCCGTGCGGGAGGTAGGGCAGGAAAGCGGGTGACGATAGGGCGGCATGGCGTCATTACGGCTGCGGAAGCCCGCCGCCGGGCGATACTGATCATCTCTCGCATCAAGTCGGGGGAAAGGCCGCTACAGGCCAGGTTACCGGTGGACAGCCCGACAGTGGAGGAGCTGGCGCATCACTGGCTGGAAGAATACGTGGATGTGCGTTGCAAACCGAAGACGCGGCAGATGTACCGTCTGATGGCTGAAAAACATCTGCTGCCTGCGTTGGGCAAGGAAAAGACACTTTCAATTGATCGTGCGCGGGTAACGGAACTTCATCATTCGCTACGTGCCACACCGATCATGGCAAATCAGGTTGTCAATGTACTTTCGCGCATCTGGAAATATGCCGAACATCAGGGGAAATTGCCGGAAGGGAGCAATCCGTGCCGAAGGGTGGCAAAGTTCAGGAACCGTCAACGGGAGCGTTTTCTGAGCGAGGCCGAGTTCCGGCGCCTTGGCCGAATATTGTTCGAGGCCGAAGCATGTGGTCAGATATCGCCTTATGCGGTTACGGCCATCCGACTGCTGTTGCTGACGGGTTGTCGCAAGAGCGAAATCCTGACGCTGAAGTGGGATGAAGTGGACCTTGTCGCGAAGGAACTGAATCTGTCGGACTCCAAGACCGGGTGCCGAACGATTCCGCTGTCGCAAGAGGCGGCGGATGTTCTGGCGGGACTACCCCGTGTCGAAGGCAATCCTCACGTGATTCCGGGGAAGATCGAAGGCGAGCCGGTTCGCAACCTGAATGGGTCCTGGAATATCATTCGCAAGCTGGCAGGACTCGATGATGTGCGGATACACGATATCCGGCATTCTTTCGCCTCTCGGGCGCTGGCGCTTGGCGAGAGTCTTCCGGTGATCGGCAAGCTACTGGGTCACACGCAGGTGGAGACCACGACGCGTTATGCGCACTTGGCGCAGGATTCGGTACGGGAGGCGGCGGTTCGGATTTCGGACAGTATAGCGGTTGATATCCTGAAAGAATATCGGTCGGTCGACAGGCTGGTGTGACCAAGAATTTTCCGAAGGCGGCGCGCATTCTTCGCGCCGCCGAATAACGGGTATTCAAGCAGCAATTCTCCAGAAGAGGAAGAACCGGTAGCAGATGATTCTGTGCAGGTGTTCGAACAGTTGCCTGGGCGATTCGATGCGCTGTCGGTCCTGAGTCCAGAGTGATTCGTTGAGTTCGCAGGCGGCGTGCAGAGTGAAGGCGAGCAGGTTGAGCACGATCAGGACGCTGTTGAGGACATCCCTGCTGTGTCCGAAGTTGTGTTCGAGTGATAGCCACGTTGCTTGAGCACGTTGAAGGTTTTGTTTTCTATTTTTCAGCGTGTGCGTGCGTGTTCGGCCAGTTCGGTGATATTGCCGCGGTTGACGGGCAAGCTGGTGATGAAGGTCCCACGGTAGGTGACGGTCCCGTCAGGGAGTGAGAGGGTGATTTCGAACCGGCCGACCAACGGGACGTCGTTGCCCTCGCAAAGGGATAAGGTCGTTGAGCCAACGGTAGCGGTAGATGCGTCAGGAATCGTCTGGATTCCGGGCACGGGCCAGCAGTTCTTCGACCCGGTCGCAGTCCATGATCCAGTCCGCGACCTCCACCAGGCCTTCCGGGTCCTGAATACGGTTCAGGAACACCGACAGCCGCCCGGCAGCCGCGGCATCGAACTTGCGTTTCGCCAGGCGCAGGATCAATGCCCGTTCATGCTCCATGCCCTGCTGCATGCCTTTTCGTTCGCCCTGTTCAA
>JAJDVC010000258.1 GCA_022826305.1 Gammaproteobacteria bacterium
ATCACGGGATGTGCCCCTGACAGTTCCATCGCCATGGACTCGTCGGTTACGGGCACTCCACGGTCTCTTGCAACTTCCAGGGCCGCCTTGAGCTTCTCCAGAGGAAAAACCTGGGGAGTGAACGCCTGCCATACGTTATCCCTTTCAAGCGTGCCGATGATCTGCTCCTGATTGTCGGAGCGTTTAAGCGTATCATGCAGTCTGGACCCAAGCACTGCACCACCCGGAACCGACAGGGCCCTTTCGATCACTCGATCAATATCTTCCGGTGCCACGCACGGACGAACTGCATCATGAACGGCAATCCAGTCTCCCGATCCGGCGATACATGATTCCAGAAGATGCGACAGCCCGTTCAAAACAGTGTCCTGCCGCTCGCATCCACCTCTGAATATTCCCCGAAACTTGGGATGCTGATAGGATAATGTAGACCATTGGCTGTCCTGAGGGTCGAGGCCGACTACCACACCGCTTACGGCCTCGGAGGCACAGAGCCTGGACAATGTCCAGTGCAACACCGGTTCTCCGCATAATTGCAGATACTGCTTGGGAATGTCACCGCCCATTCTGGTTCCCTTGCCTGCAGCCGGAACCAGTGCCCACACATCGGCTTCATGTTTCATGACCAGACAATATCCTGTTCTAATACATTTCAAGCAGGTAGAATCCCCGGTGCCTCCGTCACCCGCCCTGCACATGTTTCATCCCCCACTTGTTACAGAATCCGGCAGTATGACATGGGGTAATCTGAGCGGGTCGGCACTGGGACTGTGCCTGGCACAAACTGCCCGCAACCTTGATGGTATCATGTTGGTTGTACTGAATGAGCCACGAAAACTTCAGATTGTCGAGGATGAATTACGCTATTTCTTGTCGCACGTGCCGGATCTGCCTGTTTATCAGTTTCCCGGATGGGAATGTCTGCCTTACGACCGGTTCTCACCCCATGAATCGATTACCTCTGAACGGCTGAAGATACTCTCGCAACTTCCCTGGATGAAGCGTGGTCTGATACTGGTGCAGACCGCGAATCTGATCCAGAGGCTGCCCCCTGCAGAGTTCGTGCACGGACATTCATTTTCTCTTGGCGTATCGGGCAAACTGAATATTCATGCGTTCAGGGAAAAACTGACAGAAGCACATTACAGCCTGGTCAATCAGGTCATCTCTCCAGGGGAGTTCGCGATCCGCGGCGGTCTGATTGATATCTTCCCGATGGGCTCGGATCGCCCCTTGCGGATCGACCTGTTTGACGAAGACATCGACTCGATCCGGACATTTGACCCGGATAACCAGCGATCCTGCGAGCGGATAGACAGCATTGAAATACTCCCTGCACGGGAATTCCCGATGAATAAAGCAGGCGTGCGTGCATTCCGTTCCGCCTTCAGGAAACGTTTTTCCGGTGACCCCAAAACCCAGGCCATCTATAATTCAGTGTCAAAAGGCAATACCCTCGCCGGAACCGAGTTCTTTTTCCCGCTCTTCTTCGAGCACACGGAAACCCTGTTTGAATACCTGCCCTCCAGGACCCGGATCGTAGCTGACGAAAACTACAAGGCATCTGTCGCTACAGCCTGGGCTGAAATTCAGGATCGGTTCGAAATCTGTCGGCGCGATCCTGAGTACAAGATACTCAATCCTGATGAATTGTACCTGTCTGCTGAGCAGGTTTACGAGAGACTGCATGACTGGCCTATGGTCAAAATCAGCAATACCCGGAACCATGCGGACTGGAACGCACCCTGCAGTTACGTCGGTCAGTATACGATCAATCCGCGCAGTGAGCGGCCACTCGACACACTGGTTTCGCATATCCGGAGTTCCAGCCACCGGATTTTGATTTCCGTGGAAACTCCCGGTCGTCAAGACAATCTTGAGGGCATCCTTCGAGCCAATTCGATGCGCCCCGCAAGGCTGTCTCACTTCGATGATTTCCTGTACGACACTTCCTGCCCGCTCGGATTGGTCACGGCCCCTCTGGAACGTGGTTTCACTGTACCTGATGCCGGGGTGGAAATAATCTGCGAGGGACAGTTGTACGGAGAGCGTGTGATGCAGCGCAGGCGTCGACAGAACACGGCCAGGGATCCAGCAGCCATAATACGATCTCTTGCAGAACTCAGTCCCGGAGATCCGGTCGTACATATTGAACACGGCGTCGGCCGATACCATGGCCTGAAACAACTCGAGATTCTCGGCAGGGTATCCGAGTACCTGATCCTTGAATACCAGCAGGGAGACAGGCTGTACATACCTGTTACCAGTCTGAACCTGATCAACCGCTTTACAGGCGGTTCTCCGGAAAGTGCTCCCTTACACAAGCTCGGCGGAGAGCAGTGGGAAAAATCAAAAAATCATGCACGAGAAAAGGCCTACGATGTAGCAACTGAATTGCTCGAGCTGGAAGCAGTCAGGAAAGCGAGGAAGGGGTTCGGGTTTGCGGTTAATGCGGAAGAGTATGAAAAATTCATCAGCCAGTTCCCATTTGAGGAAACACCGGATCAGGTACAGGTCATAAACGAGGTCATTGAAGACCTCAAATCGGACACGCCTATGGACAGGCTGGTTTGTGGCGATGTCGGGTTCGGGAAAACCGAAATTGCCCTGCGCGCAGCCTTCGTCGTTACACAAAACTTCCGACAGGTAGCAATCCTTTGCCCGACCACCCTGCTGGCTCAACAGCATCTTCAGTCTTTCATCGATCGATTCTCGGAATGGCCAATCAATATCGCTTCCCTGTCGCGCTTCAATACCCCGAAACAAAATGAAAGGATTCTTGCACAAGTGACCGAAGGGAAACTGGACATCGTGGTCGGAACTCACCGGATGCTTCAATCGGATGTCCGCTTTCCCAATCTGGGATTGATCATCATTGACGAAGAGCATCGATTTGGAGTCACGCAGAAAGAGCAACTCAAGAAACTCAGGAGCCAATCCGACATCCTTACGCTAACAGCCACGCCGATTCCGCGCACGCTCAACCTGACCATGTCCGGGCTGCGGGCAATCTCCATCATCGCAACACCTCCGGTAAATCGCCTCTCGATCAAGACCTTTGTCCGTAGCTGGAACCCTGAACTGATCCGGGAGGCCTGTTTGAGGGAAATCAGGCGTGGCGGCCAGATCTTCTTCCTGCACAACGAAGTACGTTCCATTGAATCGATCCTTGACAAGCTTGGCAAGATAATTCCTGAAGGCGATATCAGGATCGCGCACGGACAGATGCCGGAAATGAAGCTTGAAGGCGTCATGCAGGATTTCTATCATCACCGATTCAACATACTGCTTTGCACCAGCATCGTTGAAAGCGGGATAGACATCCCAAGAGCCAACACAATCATCATTAACCGCGCAGACAGATTCGGGCTGGCCCAATTGCACCAGTTACGTGGACGTGTTGGACGCTCTCATCATCAGGCCTTCGCCTACCTGTTTGTGCCGGATATCAAAATCTTGACAGGTAACGCGAAAAAGAGACTGGAAGCGATTGAATCAATGGATGATCTTGGAATCGGCTTTTCTCTGGCCTCCCAAGATCTGGAAATACGTGGAGCCGGAGAACTGCTAGGAGAAACTCAAAGCGGCCTGATCGATGATGTAGGATTCTCCCTGTACAGCGAATACCTGAACATGGCAATCAGATCCATACAGACCGGTCAACTCCCATTCCCATCTGCAGATACGGTCAGTATACAGGACAGGCAGTGCACCGTTGATCTGCACACTACAGCGTGGTTCCCCGAGGACTACATACCCAATCCTCATTCTCGACTGGTACTGTACAAGCGTATTGCCGGTGCGATAACCGATGAAGATCTTTCGGATATCCGGATGGAAACCATCGATCGATTCGGTCCCATGCCACAACAGGGCAAAAACCTGTTCCAGGTGACCGGAATACGATTACTTGCCGAAAAGCTGGATATTCGGAAAGTCGATATTGACGAACAGGGCGGACATATTCATTTTCATGACAATCCTGTTATCGATTTCACAGAGCTGGTACGATTTGTCCAGGACAGCCCCCATGTCTGCAAACCGGTTGGGCCGGATCGACTGCATTTCATTCCCGCGATTGAATCAGGAGAAAAACGCATTCTGGAAGTACGCAGGATCCTGGAATTGCTTGACAGATATTCGGCAAACGGCACGCATTCTCCCATGTGATAGAATATTGCCCCCACAGACCTCGATGCCGGAACAATCCGACATCGGTGCTGAGATAATTCGGGCCAGAATTGATGCGCGCATATCTGAATCCAGTCATTGGAATACTCATACTTCTCACTTCAACAATATCCATTTCTCATGCCAGAGACTATGCAGTCGAAGTAATCGTTTTCGAACGGCATAATACGGATGATCTGGCCGAAGCATCGACAAACCTGACCCCCGGGCAACTTGCCAAGCATCAATCCCGACTGAACGAGCTGTCGTCAAGAAATGATAAGGTTGTACTTCATTCCAAACTGATCAACCTGTCCCGGATAGCCCGGAATCTCGAAAACTCGGGATTTATTCTGGTCAGCACCGCACGATGGCGGCAACCACCCAACTTCTATCAGAATGCGCCGATCATATCTCTGGGCAACGAATCCTCGACATTACCCAATGCGTTTATCCGTATTTACAGAACGTCGCTTATCTTTGCCGACCTATACCTTGAGTTGGCGCCCAGAAAGACGGACACAGGGCTGGTGCCCACCACCCGCAATGCAACAACTCAAATCCCACGGACAGGTGTCTTGCCCACACCCATGAACGAAACAGCAACCGAATCCATCCCGAGTCCCTCCTACATCATATCGGAAAAAAGGAGACTCAAATTCGGTGAGGTCCACTATTTCGACCACCCGAAATTCGGTGTAATCCTGGGTGTTTGGCCCAACCGGGGTTAAAGTCGACAATATCGAGCCAGGATTCGTAATACCTGAAGGGTTGTCTGTTCAAGAACCTTGTCTATCTCATCCAGCAATACCTGACCTTTGCCTCTGCCGGCCGCGGCATTGACCACCATGGACAAGGCAGCATAAGGCAGAGACAATTCGCGCGCCAGAATCGCTTCCGGCATGGCGGTCATGCCCACGATATTCGCACCGTCACGCTCCATACGATCAATTTCAGCGGATGTCTCCAGACGCGGTCCCTGTGTCACCCCGTAAACTCCGCCCGTCACGACCGGAACACCTGCCGCGAGAGCCGCCTGCTGAAGCCTGGACCTGATCTTCGGATCATACGGGACAGTAAAGTCTACATGCGCCGACAGGACACCGGTACCAGGTCGGTCAGATCCGGCATGAAACGTACTCTCCCGTCCCCAGGTATAATCCAGTATCTGATGCGGAATCACGATACTGCCGGGTTTGCAGTCCGTAGTGATACCACCTACGGCTCCCAAGGCAATCAATTCTGTCGCTCCTGCCGACATCAGGGCATAAAGGTTGGCCCGGTAATTCACCTGATGCGGAAGAAACCGATGCTCATCCCCATGCCTGGACAGAAATACCATCCGCCTATCTGAAAGGGTTCCGTGCAGCAGTTCGCAAGAGGGTTTGCCATATGGGGTTGCCACGAATTCGTGCCTTTCGATCTCAAACTCCGAGAATGCCTCAAAACCCGTACCACCGATCACGCCGAGCAACGAGTTCCGCGTCATGTCGCCATGCCATGTGATGGGCGTGCAGGGAGATCGATCACGCAATGGGTAATGCAGCCAACCCGGACCCCGGGACCGGGAAGATGAAAACACTGTCGCGCCCAGCGCAGAGGAGACCGACAATGCTTCCAGATATCAGACAGAGGCGTCATGTCTCTGCACAAGTATCGTGCAGGAGCGCAAGCAAGTACCGACCGTACCGACTCTTGCGAAGCTGTCCTGCAAGAGTTTCAAGCTGCATGGAATCAATGTATCCCAGCTCCCAGCATATTTCTTCCGGGCAGCACAACTTTGCCCCGCTATGCCGATCAATCCTTTCCACCAGCCGCGATGCGTCCAAAAGCGCTTCAGGAGTGCCCGCATCCACCCATGCCACGTTATCTTCCAGGATCTCGACGGACAGTCTGCCCTCATCCAGATAAATCCGATTCAATGCGGTGATCTCCCATTCCCCGCGTGATGAACAATTGATGGATCGAGCCTTTTCACAAACAGTCGAGTCGTAAAAATACAATCCCGGGATCGCATAGTCTGATCGAGGAATATCCGGTTTTTCCTCTATCTCCCTGACCACACCGTCCTTATCCAGCACAACCACGCCGTATTGCCCGGGATTGTCTACCGGACATGCAAGCACTTTTGCACCCTTATCAAGTGCGGAGGCTTTTTGCAACAGACTCCTGAGACCCCTGCCATAAAATATATTGTCCCCCAGCGCAAGGGAGCTGGAGTGGTTTCCGACAAACTCCGAGCCGATTACAAATGCCTCGGCTACCCCCTGGGGCTCAGGCTGTACAGCATAGGAAAAACTGATGCCCCATCTGCTGCCATCACCCAGCAACTGCTGAAATCTCGGGGTATCCTGTGGAGTTGATATGATCAGAATGTCCCGGATTCCGGACATCAGATGCATGCAGATCGAATAGTAGATCATCGGCCTGTCATAGACCGGAATCAACTGCTTTGAAATTGCGAGCGTCGCAGGCCACATGCGCGACCCGGTACCGCCAGCAAGTACTATTCCACGCATGATCCCATATCCCAAAGCCTCAGGCTTCAACCTCCCGAAGCGCGACCAGTGGCAGCACGGATCGTGAATGCATCTCAGGCAAATCCGTCCATGCCTGAGAAAACAGAAAGCGGAAGATCAATGTTTCCGGCACTGTTCGCCTGTTACCGCGCACATGTCTGCTACTGAGTTCAGCCGGATTGCGTTCTCGGGAAATTGCATGACCTCTCCGCTACCCGGTTCTTTCCTGGCGACTATCGTCCTGCTTCATGGGTGACGGATAGTCCCGAAGCATTGCCTCCTTCAGGGTATCAATACTGGTGGTTGCCGTGCCCAGCTTGGAAATCACTATACCCGCTGCGCTGTTGGCAATTTCCAGGGCCTGTCTGTCTTCCATGCCTACGGCCATCGCCATTGCGATCACGGCCATGACGGTATCCCCCGCTCCACTGACATCGAAGACCTCACGGCTTCTTGCCGGAATGTGCATGCCGGAACCATCTGACAAGACCAGCATCATCCCTTTGTCGCTCAGGGTAATCAGAAGCTTGTCTACCTGGCACTCTCCGATCAGGACATGTGCCTTGCTCATGATGTCGTCCTTATCCACGGTAGCCCCGACCACAGATTCGAATTCATGCAGATTAGGAGTAATCATGGTTGAATTACGATAACGCGAGAAGTATTTGCCCTTGGGATCAACAAGAGTGGGCTTTCCA
Source organism: Gammaproteobacteria bacterium (assembly GCA_022826305.1). Taxonomy (GTDB): domain Bacteria; phylum Pseudomonadota; class Gammaproteobacteria; order Arenicellales; family Poriferihabitantaceae; genus Poriferihabitans. The sequence goes on from JAJDVC010000258.1 coordinate 7,388, forward strand.
CAGGCCCTTGCTAGCTGAATCAACTGTTCAATGTGCTCCAGTGAGCCTTTCCCGTAGTCCGAAAACACCACCACATCACACGCTTCAATCTGTTCGGCAAAACAGTTGTGTAACCGATCAAGACATTGCCCGCCCGGGTCCTTTTCGAAATCAACTCGAATCAGTTGCTGATTCCTTGACAGGATTCTCAACTTGACCGTCGTATGCACACCCGATTGCGGTGGCAGGGAACTGACGATTCCCGAAGAATTGGCAACCGCATTGGCCTTCAGTCCTGCTGCGTCATCACCCACCAGCCCCAACAAGGTACAATGACCACCAAGAGCAGTGATGTTGCAGGCTACATTACCGGCCCCCCCCAAACGCTCGTCTATCTGGTCTACAGCAACAACCGGAACCGGAGCTTCCGGAGATATCCGGTTCACATCACCCATCCAGTAACGGTCAAGCATGACATCCCCAACGACCAGGATGCGCGCGCATGAGAACAAGTCAAGTTTATCTACGGCCAATTCCATAATATACAAGTCCTGCCTGCTTCATGGCCGCCGGTGAAAACAGGTTGCGCCCGTCAATCACTACCCTCCCGCACATCTTCCTGCGAATGACTTCAGGATCCATGCCCCTGAACATCCACGAATCTGTAGTTACAATCAGTCCGTCGGCCTGCAGCAGTGCATCACAAGGGTCTTCATCATACAGCATCAGATCCGCCCGATTACCATAGATTCGGCGAGCCGGCGTGGTTGCCACGGGATCGAAGGCATGAATGCTTGCCCCATTCTCCCACAGCGCTTCCATAATGGTCCGGCTCGGAGCGTCACGCATATCGTCGGTATCTGACTTGTATGCAAGACCCCAGATTGCGAAATTCTTTCCCGACAGGTCTCCCCCGAAATGCTCAATTATGATCTCGACAGGAACAAGCTTCTGATCATTATTGACCGCTTCGGCAGCTGATATGATACGAGCTTCGTAACCTACCTCCCCGGCCGCGCGGTACAGCGCCTGCATATCCTTTGAAAAACATGATCCGCCATATCCGCAACCGGGGTTGATGTACTGGTATCCGATCCTCGGATCGGCACCAATTCCGTTTCTCACCGATTCAATGTCCGCCCCGACCCGGTCAGCTATGTTGGACAATTCATTCATCAGGGATATTCTCGTCGCGAGCATGACGTTAGCCGCATATTTTGTCATTTCAGCGGATTCCATATCCATAACGATGATGCGCTCATGCTCCCGATTGAATGGTGCATACAAAGAGCGCATGATGTTCTGCGCATGCGGATCATTGACGCCAAGCACGATCCGGTCCGGCTCCATGAAATCGGTTACGGCCGCTCCCTGCTTGAGAAACTCCGGATTGGATACGACAGCAAACTCGATGTTTTCCCCCCGGAGATCAAGGGTTTCACGAATGGTGTCATGCACGATACGTGAGGTGCCGACAGGGACCGTTGATTTTGTGACCACAACCCGAAATGCATCCATGCATACGCCAATCGATCGGGCGACCTGTCTCACATGCTGAAGATCTGCCGAACCATCTTCATCAGGTGGAGTGCCTACGGCAACAAACAGAACAAGTCCGTGTCCGACACCCTGTTCCATATCCGTAGAAAACGTCAGCCGTCCCCTGTCCTGATTCTCCCGCACCATCTGCTCCAGGCCGGGTTCATGAATCGGCAGGGCACCGGTGCCAAGTTGCCTTATCTTGGCGCTATCATTGTCCACGCATATGACATCATTACCAACTTCCGCGAGGCATGCACCTGTCACCAATCCTACATAACCGCTGCCAACTACTGTGACGTTCATGAAACCGGGGAAGCTATGAGGGAAATGGGAGAGATGACCCTATCGTCTTAAATCGGCAGGTCCGCATTGTCCTGGTTGATGGGAACGCTCGGATATTGGTACTGCTGGACAGTGCCCCATCCCTTGCATCCCGGACATTGCCAGTGAAGCGACTGGCTCTGGAAGCCGCATTGCTTGCAATAATAGCTTTTGACGGATTGGGTCACCTGGGACAACAGTTCCGCAAGCGTGGAATAATCCCGATTCTGCCTTCCCGATGCCAGCTGACTGTTGCTCCTGATCAGTTGATGAAGGCTCTCAATTGAAGGGAACTTTCGAACCAGGTCAACAAACAGTTTCTGCCCGGCATCTCTACCATCCTTTTCATTCGTCAACTCAACAAGAGCATTGATGATGCGTGGATCAGGAGATTTGTCGAGGGCCGATTCCAGGAACACACGCATCCCACGGAGGTCGCCCATTACCCTATAGCTGTTGCAGACATGCTCCACCACCTCCCCGATCGCATCTGGATGCCAGTACTCGATTCCTCTCCAGATAGCGATAGCATTGACATGGTTGCCACGCATCGATTCGAGTCTTCCTGACTGGATGACAGCCCGTAGACATCTCGAGTCATGCTTGAAAGCGGATTGAATGCAGTTCTCTGCCTTATGGTTTGCACCCGCTCCGATGAAACCCTCTGCCAGTTCGCAGTATAAATGCGCAATCGTCTTCGACGACTCCTCGTTCTGCTCGCTGTTCAACTGCAGGGCAACCTTGATGGCTTTCTCCCATTCCCTTTCCTGCTCGTATATCTGAAACAGGAAGCCGTTCGCGCGTTTCGTATAGTTCTTGATCTTTCTCAGGACCAGAAAATGCTCCTCGGCGCGATCATACAAGCCTGCACGAAAGTAATCCTGCGCAAGCTCAAACAATGCCAAGGAACGCAGTCCCTGCTCCAGATCGGTTCGCCGAAACAGATGGTAATGTATTCTGGTTGCCCGCTCCACTTCGCCCTGTCGCCGGAACAGGTTACCCAATGCCAGGTGCATCTCCACGGTGTCGGAGTCCACTTCGACAAGTTTCAGGAACAATCTTAGCGCCTCATCCGGTTCCTCGTTAAGAATCAGATTCAGCCCCTTGAAATAGGCTTCAGGTATTTCTTTCCTGGTTCTTTTGCCGTCTTGATCATAAACAGCCATGAACCACCCGCCGACAGCGGCCAACGGCAACAGGATTAGCAACCAGACGGGATCCATGGACTCTTGTCGGACGGGTTCGCCGATATTGTAACCAAAACCCGCCTCAATCAGGATATTTTGTAGTTTTTCAACTCCCTTTTCATGCGGGTCAGATTGCGGCGGGACTTGAGCAGGGACACAGCGTTTCCCGTCATTCCAATCAGCACTCCGAAGATCAGTGTAATCAGCAACAAGATCGAGAGCGGAATTTCTCCGTCAAAAGACAGATAGCGGATTTCAACCGCCTGGCTGTTCATGTAGGCAAATGTCAGACCAGCCAGCGCAATGATGGAAATTACCAGCACATAAAACAGCTTGCCCATATCACGGGCCGACTTTCCCGCTGTTCACACGCTGCCTCAAACCTGCCCCTGGTTTGAAATGCGGTACAAATTTTGCCGGAACATGTACTCGTTCACCCGTCTTCGGGTTACGACCTATTCGGGGAGGGCGGTAATGCAGGGTCATACTGCCAAACCCCCGGATTTCTATTCTCTCTCCATTGCTCAACGCATCGATCATCCGTTTCAGGATACTGTTTACGGCGACTTCAACATCCGTATCAGACAACTGAGGCTGTGCCTGAGAAATGCTTGCAATCAACTCCGACTTGGTCAGCTTTGGATAGGATCCGATATCAGACAATTTTTCCACCACAGTATTTACCTACAAGCTTAACTCGATTTTTTTTCCAGCTGCGCCTTCAGTTTGTCACCCAGTGTAGCACTTCCAACGTTTGCTCCCCTAGCGTACTCCTTGGTTGCCACTTTCTCAAGCTCCATGTCCCGAGCCTTGATGGACAGGGAAATTTTCCGGTCCTTGCGTTCCACGCTGGTAATCTTGGCCTCGATTTCATCCTCTTCCTTTAGTATGGCCCGAGCATCCTCCACCCGATCACGGGCAATCTCCGATGTCCTGAGGAAGCCTTCCACCTTGGGAGCCAGTTCAACCACTGCCCCTTTCGCAGTAACCTCCCTGACCACCCCCTTGACATTGCTACCCTTTGCATTTTCGGAAATGTAGATCAGGAAGGGATCTTCCGTGGACTGTTTCAGCCCAAGCGAGATTCTTTCGCGGCTGGCGTCCATGGAGAGTATTACAACAGACAATTCGTCCCCCTTCTTGTATTTCGTCATCACCTCTTCACCAGGCACATCCCATGACAGGTCAGAGAGATGCACCAGACCATCAATTCCGCCATCGACCCCTATAAATACACCAAAATCGGTAATCGAACGAATCTTTCCGGTGATCACATCACCCTTTTTATGTGTCGCCGCAAACTCCTCCCATGGATTGGGGCTACATTGCTTGATGCCCAGAGAGATCCTTCTGCGTTCCGGATCGATGTCGAGGACCATTACCTCAACCTCATCTCCGATATGACAAATCTTGGCCGGATTTATATTCTTGTTTGTCCAATCCATTTCAGACAGATGGACCAGTCCCTCTACACCCTCCTCCAGTTCAACGAATGCTCCATACTCCGTCAGATTGGTAACTCTGCCGAAGAGCCGGGTGCTCACGGGATACCTTCTGACCAGATCGTTCCAGGGATCTTCTCCCAACTGCTTGAGTCCCAACGACACTCGGCACTGCTCCCGGTCAAACTTCAATACCCGGGCCTGTATTTCCTCGCCAACCGCCAGAACCTCGGATGGGTGCTTGACCCGTTTCCACGCCAGGTCGGTTATATGCAGCAAACCGTCCAGACCGCCAAGGTTGACGAAGGCGCCATAGTCGGTCAGATTCTTTACAATCCCCGTAACGACCTGCCCTTCCTGCAAGGTATCCAGAAGTTTTTCCCGCTCTTCAGACAACTCGCTTTCCAATATGGCGCGCCGTGACACGACTATGTTGTTCCGAGACTCATCAAGCTTGATGATCTTGAATTCCAGTTCACGGCCCTCTATGTATGCTGAATCCTTGATGGGACGAACATCCACCAGGGAACCCGGCAGGAATGCACGCAACCCGCTGACCTCCACGGTAAATCCTCCCTTTACCTTTCCCGTAATCGTGCCTGACACGATCTCCCCGGTCTCAAAAGCATTTTCCAGGTGCTTCCAGGCACGCGCCTTCATGGCTTTTTCCCTTGAAACGCGGGTATTTCCGTTTCCATCCTCGACCGCCTCCAGAACAACCTCCACCTGATCTCCTGCCTTGACAGTCAATTCTCCGGATGCATTCTTGAATTCCCCTGCCGGAATTTCCGGATTGGACTTCAGCCCGACGCTGACCACAACGTAGTCGTCATTGGCCTCGACTACATCACTAATTATGATGTTGCCGGGCTTCATCACCACCGAGTCAAGATTTTCTTTGAGTAAGGTTTCGAAATTTTCAATCATGTTAGTAATGACGCACTACCCTCTTGTCACAGCCAGCACTCCCCATCCATGGTTCTGGTGATGAGAAACGCTCTCTGGAACGTAGGGTCTGATGTGCGAACTTGTAAAGGTTGTTAGGATGGTATCAAAGTTAACATCTCCCGACACTGCAGGTTTCCACCACAGTACGGGCACATAACCAAGCAGTTATGTCGAATAGTAACAACAAACTGTTTGGGAACATAGTCTTACATAAAGCAAACGGTCAAGAAACCTTCAAGTTCCACGACATCTGTCGGCTTCCTTCAAAATCGTGGCCACGACTTCTTCCACTTCCAGATCCGAGGTATCCAGTATCAACGCATCATCTACAGCTTTCAGGGGAGATGCGGCACGATTCCTGTCGCGCTCGTCCCGCTCATCAATTGTCCTGGAAAGCGCCGACAGTGTAACGTCGAATCCTTTATCTTTCAACTGTTTAAAGCGTCGTTTTGCCCTTTCCTCAACACTTGCCGTAAGAAATATCTTGCAATCGGCATTCGGAAACACAACGCTCGCCATATCACGTCCCTCGGCGACCAGCCCGGGCATGCGGGCCTGATCTCTCTGCCAGACAAGCAACTTCTCCCTGACTTGCGGAATCTGCGCCACGATGGAAGCCGCCTTCCCTGCCTGCTCGGTACGAATCACATCTTCGACTACAATACCCTTCAGCAGGACCTCGCCATCAGTGAATGCAATGTCCAGGCACTGAATCAGATCAAGCAGTTGACCGATATCTTCAAGATTGACCTGTCGGTCCCTTGCCAAATGTCCAAGTACGCGGTACACGGCCCCGCTATCCATGTAATGCCAGCCCAAACGACATGCTATCGCCTGGGATACTGCTCCCTTGCCTGAGCCACTTGGTCCGTCAATTGCAATAACCGGAACGCTCATGCAAATCCCAGGTCCCACTTCATTCGTCATGCACCGTTATGTTCATGCCACAACTCTTGCCCAGGACAGGAAATTCTGGAAACGATGTGGATACATTCGCACAATCAACAACGTCAACCGGTCCTTCGGCCACCAGACCCGCCAGAGAAAATGCCATGGCAATCCGGTGGTCTCCAAAACTGTTGACCGTCCCCGACTGAAATTTTCCGCCAACGATCCTCATGCCATCAGGAAATTCCCGGGCCTGAATCCCGAGTACCCTGAGCCCTTCCACCACTGCCGCAATCCGGTCGCTTTCCTTGACCCTGAGTTCCGATGCGCCCCGAATCACCGTTTCTCCATGTGCACAGGCAGCTGCGACGGCAATGGCAGGAATTTCATCGATGGCCAGAATGACATCTTCACCGTCAAGATTGCAACCTGTCAGTTCCGAATGCATTACCCGGATATCCGCAACAGGCTCTCCCCCTGCCTCTCCTGCATTTTCTGTTTCGATGCGCCCTCCCATGCGCCGGACGACATCCAGAATACCGCTACGACTAGGATTGATGCCTACCTTTTCAAGCACTACTTCGCTACCCTCCGTAATCAGGGTCGCAACAATGAAAAAAGCGGCGGATGACAAGTCAGCCGGAATATCGATGTCCTGTCCGGTCAATCGGCCGCCGCCCCGCAACTGCGCCAACCCGCGTGACCACTTCACCGCGTATCCGAACCCGGACAACATGCGTTCCGTGTGATCCCGGGTCCAGCCCCGCTCAATCACCGACACCTTTCCTTCAGCATACAGTCCGGCCAGGAGTATGGAAGACTTGACCTGAGCAGACGCCACTGGCGCATGATAGATGATTCCTGACAACCGGTTGACAGGGCTGATCTCGAGGGGAGGCTTACCCGATTCCGAAACTATGGATGCTCCCATGTCCGTCAACGGGGCAATGATTCTTGACATGGGACGTGCAGACAGGGATGCATCACCTTTCAGTACGCAGGGGAAACTCTGGGCGCTCAGCAATCCTGCAAGCAATCTGAATGCGGTGCCTGAATTGCCGAGATCAAGGTCGGCATCCGGTTCTCGAAGTCCGTGCAGACCAACTCCCTCAACCGTAAACACCCTGTCCCGATCATCGTGTGCGGATGAGATCATGACCCCCATCTGACGAAAGGCGGCAACAGTCGCCATTACATCGCCACCCATCAGCAAACCCCGGATCCGGGTTGTTCCCTCTGCTATAGCCCCGAGTATTACAGCACGGTGTGATATCGACTTGTCACCCGCCACCCTATGACGTCCATGAAGATTTGCTGACGGGGCACAATGAAAGCGCATTGATCGGCTGGAAGGATAGGGGGTGGCGTCTTTTAACATATATTGACGTCATATTCCAATTTGCAGGAATACTCTCCTGCATTGTCCGGATGAGGGCTTCCACATGTCATTACAGTTCCAGATTGCTCCTCAAGAAACCAGCTTGCAGGACGCACCAGGTCTCCCGGTCATAAAGATCGGATGACCTGATCTCAACGATCCGGTACACGATTCCAGGCAGGATTACACAGACCTGGGATAAGAACCCAGAACATTGAGAAATGCCGCTTCACGCTCCAGAAGCTCCAGTGCCGTCATGACCGGCACGTCATCCCGATGCCCGATCACATCAATAAAGAACAGGTACTCCCCGTGTCTATTCCTTGACGGATGAGATTCAAGCTTGGTCATGTCGATCCCGCAATCCGATACTATCTGCAATAGATCCAGCAACGCACCCGGCCTGTTCTTTGAGGCAATGATCAGACTGGTCTTGTCGTCCCCGCTCGGTGGAGTCAGGCGATCCGAAAGCACAAGAAACCGCGTTGTGTTTCCCGGTTTGTCTTCAATATTGCGGCACAGTATGTCTATATCATAATGATCAGCCGCAGCCTCTCCGGCAACTGCCGCCGTACCCGGTTCTTCTGCAGCCATGAGCGCGGCCGTGGCGTTGCTCCCTACCGGAACAGTTCTGGCCCAGGAGCAGTTTCTGCCCAGCCATCCCCTGCATTGACCGAGTGACTGGGTGTGGGCATAGACATGCTTCACATCCTTGAGTCGTTTCTCGTTTGAAAGCAGCGCGTGGTGGATCTGCAGATATACTTCTCCGCAAATTGACAGATCGGTATCAATCAGGTGATCCAGGGTCCTGGAAACCCCGCCCTCCGTTGAGTTGTCAATCGGGACTACCGACAGGTCAGTCTTCCCCGACTCGGTAGACCTGAACAGGTCATCCATGGACAGACAATCGGAAATGCTTATCTGGCTACCCAGCAACTCCCGGGCAGCAGCCTCTGTATAGGTGCCCCGGGGACCAAGCACACAGACTCTCAACCGTGATTCCATGCCGCGCGTTATGGAAACAACTTCCCGGAACAATGGCACAATCTCGTCGTCAGGCAAGGTCCTGGAAACCCCTTCATGCAGGTGACGTGCTTCGGAATTCAGTGTCAGCAACCTCCGAATAATCTGCGCTTCGCGCTCGGGATGATAGTAATCCGGATTCATGTCCCGCGATTTCAGTTCGCCGATCCGGCGGGCAATCCCGATCCGGCGATTTACCAACTGGAGGATTTCCCTGTCTATCGGCGCTATCTGATGACAGCCGTTCCCAGGCGACGATCCGATCGTAGGACTCATATTGCCTGTCCGGACATGACGCGAATACCAGCCGTTGTTCAGTGGAGCGGTCCTTGAGGTCCAGACTCCTCCATATCGTCCTTGTCTGGATCGACGATCTTGCACACGCCGACAAGGCTCGCCCCATCATCCAGAGAAATCAGCCTGACCCCCTGGGTATTGCGTTGCAGAACCGAAATCTCGGAGACCCGTGTACGAATCAATATGCCGTCCGTGGTAATCAGTATCACCTCGTCTTGTATGCCTACGATCCCTGCATTGATCAGCTTCCCGTTACGACCGGCCGTCTTGATCGCTATTACCCCTTGTGCCCCCCGGCGCTTCCTTGGAAAATCGGCCACCGGAGTTCTTTTTCCGTAACCATTAACCGTACTGACCAGCATCGCCGGCTCCTCGGAGGTATCCGGCATCGGTTCCCCGTTCCCTGGCGAACATGACATCAGGGATATTACCTGCTGACCCGCCTTGAGCCCGATCCCGCGCACCCCTCTTGTCGCTCTCCCCAGAACCCGAACATCCTGCTCGGAAAAGCGGCAAACCTTGCCCGCATCAGTCGCCAGCAGAATATCCTGCCGACCATCCGTGATCGTCACACCAATCAGGTAGTCTCCTTCCTGCAGCACGACGGCCCGCAGCCCTATGCTCCTGGGTCTTGAGAAATCAGTCAATCGGCACTTCTTGACAACTCCCCGGGACGTCGCCATGAATATGAAATGATTCTCATCGTACTCCTTGACCGGCAGTATGGCCGTAACCGACTCGTCGCTTCCAAGCGGCAACAGATTCACCAGCGGCCTGCCTCGGGCATGACGACCTGCCTGCGGAAACTGAAACGCCCGCAGCCAATAGACCTTCCCGGAGTCTGAAAAACACAGAATCGTGTCATGCGAATTGACCACGAACATCTGATTGACAAAATCCTCTTCCTTCGTTCGTGTCGCAATCTTGCCCCTTCCCCCACGTCTTTGTGCAGAATACTCGGCTATCGGCTGAGACTTCACATAACCCGCATGAGACATGGTTATGACGACATCCTCTTCCGGTATCAGGTCTTCCATCGAGAAATCCAGTTCACCCTCGATGATCTCAGTGCGCCTGTCATCCGCATACTGATCACGAACAGCCTGCAGTTCTCCCCGGATCACCTCCACCAAACGGTCCGGGTTCTGCAACACCTCCAGAAGCGCCAGAATATCTCCAATTACATCGGAGTACTCCTTGACGATCTTTTCCTGCTCAAGGCCAGTCAGTCGATGCAACCTCATGTCCAGAATCGCCTGGGACTGTGCCGCAGACAACCTGTATCCATGCTCTGTCAGTCCGAATCCCTCGTCCAGCCAGTCCGGACGAGACAGGCTGGGATCACTGCGTGACAGCATCTCCGCCACCACACCGGAAGTCCACAATTGTGCAAGAAGCCGTTCCTTGGCCTCTGCTGAAGACGGGGATGCCTTGATCAGGGCTATAACCGTATCGATGTTGGCGAGCGCTACCGCCAGTCCCTCCAGAATATGGATTCGTTCCCTGGCCTTGGCCAGATCGAAAATTGCCCTGCGGGTCACTACTTCCCTACGATGAGCAACATATTCGGCAAGCGCTTCCTTCAGACTGAAAATCCGCGGCTGATTCCCGGTCAGAGCGACCATGTTGATTCCGAACACGGTCTGCATGCTGGTATGCCTGAACAGGTTGTTCAGCACAACATCCTCCTGCTCTCCGCGCTTCAATTCAATCACCATCCGCATCCCTGACTTGTCTGATTCATCACGTATTGCCGAAATGCCTTCAACACGCTTGTTGCGAACCAGATCGGCAATCTCTTCCATCAGCCGGGCCTTGTTGACCTGATAGGGCAATTCGCTCACGATAATGGCGTTCCTGTCACCCCGGACCGATTCAAAGTGGGTGCGGGCGCGAATCACCACCCTTCCCCTTCCGGTTTCATACGCCTGGATTATGCCGCTCTTGCCATTGATAATCCCCGCAGTGGGGAAATCCGGTCCAGGCACATGCTTCATCAACTCGGCAACAGTAACCTCGGGATTGTCGATCAACGCCAAACAGGCGTCGATTATCTCTGCGAGATTATGTGGCGGAACATTGGTAGCCATGCCCACGGCAATACCGGCAGAACCGTTGACCAGAAAGTTGGGCACCCGACTTGGAAGGACCAGGGGCTGGGTTTCCGTCTCATCGTAGTTGGGACCGAAATCAACCGTATCCTTGTCAAGATCGGCCAACAGTTCATGCGCCACCCTGGCGAGTCTTATTTCCGTGTATCGCATGGCAGCTGGGGGGTCTCCGTCAACCGAACCGAAGTTTCCCTGCCCATCTATCAGCATGTAACGCATTGAGAAGTTCTGCGCCATACGCACGATCGTGTCATAGACCGCCGTGTCCCCGTGAGGGTGGTATTTCCCGATCACATCCCCCACGATCCGCGCAGATTTCTTGTATGGCTTGTTCCAGTCGTTGCCAAGCTCGAACATGGCATAGAGCACTCTCCTGTGAACAGGCTTCAGCCCATCCCTGATGTCAGGAAGAGCCCGACCCACGATCACGCTCATCGCGTAATCCAGATAGGATTGCCTCATCTCCTTTTCGAGATTGGCAGGCAACGTCTGCCGGGCAAAACTGCCTTCGCTCATGCGTGATGCGTCTCAGTCATTTATCTGCTTGGAATCCCAACCCGAAAGATTTTTCGGCAAAGTACAGTGCTTGTTCAGGCGTCAATGACGAAAAACAGAACTGGGTGGAGGCGGGGTCTGTACATGCAGCAATCATACCATACTCGGTTATCGCCAGATAGCCCGGACGGGCCTGTACAGGCTACCCACCCTGCGCCGGAAAGGCAGAATCCGGAGGCCGGTCGGGCTGACGAATCAATGCCCGAGAGAAAACCGACTGAAAACGCACCGGAATACTTTCAGATTGCTGCACATCATGCAGATCGCAAGGGAATCGGTTCGGAACCCGTCAAGCCTGACGATGCCGCGGAATTCGTGACCCAGTCCACAAGCCTTCATAGCGTTTCTGTCCTTTCAGCCAGCCCCAGGTGGCTTCATCCATTCTTACATCCATGACAACTGATCCGGTATCGTCTACCTCCTCGTGAATCACCTCACACTTCCGAAACAGCCTGGAACGCAGCTCTCCCGCATGCAGAACAAGACTGATCCTGTACAGATGACTGTCTTTGCCCAGCATATGTCCAAGTGTGCTTCGCAGGTCATCCACACCCTCTCCGGTCAAGGCGGAAACCCATACACTGTCAGCATTGTTATCCTGTCGTTTCGGAATATTCCAGGCATGGCTGATGATATCAATCTTGTTGTAGACCTGAATTACCGGAATATCTCCCGCGCCAATCCCATCCAGCACCTGGCAGACCTGGTCCCGGGTCTGCTGAAAATCAATTGTCGATGCATCCATCACCAACAGCAGGCACGATGCATGGGTTACCTCTTCAAGCGTGGAATGAAATGCCGCAATCAGACTATGTGGCAGATCCCTGACGAATCCTACGGTATCGGATAACACGACATCCCCGAATCCGGGCACATGAATACGACGCATGGTCGGATCAAGCGTTACGAACAAACGGTCTGCTACGGACACGTCTGCCCCCGTCAGTGCCCGGAACAAAGACGACTTGCCGGCATTGGTGTAACCAACCAGCGATACTGTAGGTATTGGTGCGCGCTGTCGTGCCCTTCTGCGCAATTGTCTCTGGGATTCGACCTGTTCCAGTCTCCTTGTCAGGGTCTTGATACGCTTTCCGATCATCCTGCGGTCTGTTTCGAGCTGGGATTCTCCGGGGCCCCTCAGTCCGACGCCGCCCTTCTGCCGCTCCAGATGGGTCCATCCCCGCACCAGGCGTGTGGACAAGTGCCTGAGTTGTGCAAGCTCGACCTGGAGTTTGCCTTCACTTGTGGTTGCGCGCTGGGCAAAGATATCCAGTATCAGCCCTGAACGATCAAGAACGCGGCATCTGAGGATTCTTTCGATGTTCCGCTCCTGAACGGGGCTCACCTGGTGATCAAAGATCACCAGGTGAGCCCCGTGCTCCTCAACCAGCCGGGCCAGCTCCTCTGTTTTCCCCTTTCCCAGATAGGTAGCTGCAACCGGACGAGCGCGAACAGATACCAGCCTGGCGCAGACTGCTACACCAGCTGAATCGGCCAGTTCAGCCAGTTCCGCAAGCGGGTCGCCGCTTGCCAGTGCCGTATCGGCGACCTGACATGCCAGTACGGCCTTTTCCCGGGAGCGTGAATAGCGGGGTGGATGATTGATGGGGGAGAACAGAAACGGAAACCCGGTTAACAGAATGCCACTCAGGTCCTAGACATCTCCAGAGCCGGCAAAATTCATTCGTGCCCCAGGGGCTGCCCTGGACCAAGGTGCTCACCGGAAGACAATCTTACCTCTCGGGAAGGGACAATGGTCGATATGGCATGCTTGTAGACCATCTGGCTAACGGTATTTCGAAGCAAGACGACAAACTGGTCGAATGATTCCACCTGTCCCTGCAACTTTATTCCATTAACCAGAAAGATGGATACCGGTACACGCTCTTTGCGCAGGGCATTTAAAAACGGTTCCTGCAATGCCGTTCCTTTACTTTGTGCCATCATAATGCCACCTTGTTGTCATGTGACTCTGTTTTACATCATCCAAGCCGGAAATTTCAACTTGTGATTCGTTTTCCTTGATATCCGGATTCTGGAATCACGTGCGGCCACATGCATTGCTCATGCTTGCGCCTGCAGGAGTACGACCATCCGGATCACATTGAGTTTCCATCATCACGGAACAGGACAATTTCCCTGGTCATGAAGGCTGTTCTTCATCGTGAACCCAGTCAACAATCAATCCCTTCATGATTGTCTTGCTCCGGGGATGGCACTCGCGGATCAAGACCGCCCGAGCGTCCAGAGCATCATTGATCCCGGGCGGACTGCCAGACAGCCGCAGCCTGTCCGGTGCAACAAATCCTCACGGGTCAACCTGCAACGACATTTGCCATGACCGCCATGACATCACCCGACCTGATCAGCCCGGGATGATGTCTGCCGATCAGCAGGCCATCATACACGGAATGATACATGACAGGCTGAATTCCGGTCCGTTCGGTATTATGAATGCGTGCAAGCAGCTGACCGGAAACTACCGGGCTTCCCAGATCGACAAGGAATTCGAGCAGACCGGAATTCTCAGCTGTCAGAAAACACCTTTCCGATGGCATCTCCAGCGTGATGCCATCGCCTTCAGCAGGTTTCCAGTTCAGAATGCCCGCATGCACACAGAAATTTATGATGCCGGAACGGGCGATGCCGATCGAGCGGGCAGTTATCGTGCCGCCACCGCCCAGTTCCGTGGAAACAAATACCTTCCCCTGACTTTCGGCCTCGGTATCATACATTCCCGCTGAATCAAGCTCGCGCAACATGACGTTGTAAGGGGCGCCAAATGCACGCATCGCAGCTTCACACCGGGCCTGCTGCCCCTTGTCCGACAGGACATGCGCTGCTGAAAAGGGGACAAAATTGAGTGTCTTGCCTCCAGAATGGATATCCAGCACGAAATCAGACATGGGAATGAGTATCTTGCTGAAATAGTGCGCCATTTTCTCCGTCGCAGTGCCATCTGGACGACCTGGAAATACCCGGTTCATGTTTCCTTCATCAAGAGGCGATGTCCTTCTGCCGGCACAAAATGCCGGATAATTCATCATCGGCACCATAATCAACCTGCCTGCCATGTCTTCAGGCTTGATCTCGTTGCACAGATCAAGCAATGCGGCCGGCCCCTCATACTCGTCTCCATGGTTGGCGCCCGTTACCAGAACCGTCGGACCCGAACCATTCTTTACAACTGTTACCGGCGCCATGATCGCTCCCCAGGCGGCCCGTTCGTCGGAGTGCGGAAGTTTCAGAAAACCGTGCTGAATTCCGGGCTTCTCGAAATCGACGGTCGCTACAACCGGACTTGTGCTCATGCTCTCACCTCATGTTGCTGACATCGGGTCAGCTGCAGACTGCCGTCCGGCCACTATGCCGATGGTCATGAAAACGAATCACCAGAGGATGTTCCCGCAGGAAAATCCTTAACCCGTCAGCGCATCCGGGATGGAGCGTATCGAGCCAGATGACATTCGCCTGGTTACGCAGCCAGGTCAGCTGCCGTTTGGCCAATCGTCGGGTCGCAACTATTCCCCTTTCCTGCAATTCCCGGTGTCTTCCACCGTGTTGCAGATATTCAAGCACCTGCCGATAACCGACACTGCGCATCGCCGGAAGGCTTTCCGGCCGCGAAACTCCCTGCACCAGTCTTTCCACCTCTCCGATCAGGCCAGTTTCAAGCATTTCCCGAAACCGCCCGGCAATTCGTTGATGCAATATCGATCTGTCTGAACAGAACAGTGCAATCTTGACAAGATTGATATCCAGTTTTTTCGGTGGAAACTGCCTGAACAGCCGTGACGGAGGGTGCCCTGAAACACGGTACAGTTCAACGGCCCGCAACAGCCTCTGCGTATCGGATGCCCGGACATATCCGGATAAATGCGGATCAACGCTGGTCAGAAAATCGTAAAGATGACGATTCCCCTTGCGGGAAAGCTCCCTCTTCGCTTCCTCGCGCACCGCAGAATCCGAACCGGGCAATTCTGAAATTCCGTATTCAAGCGCCGAAAAGTAAAACATCGTTCCCCCTACCAGAACCGGCAGCCTCCCTCTTCCGGCAATCGAATGGATCAGCGATATCGCATCGCGCCTGAAACTGGCGACATTGTACGGTTCACGTATGTCCCGTATATCGATCAGATGATGCGGGTAACGCTTGAGAACCGAAGGGGCCGGTTTCGCCGTACCAATATCCATTCCCCTGTACACCTGGGATGAATCGACACTGATCAATTCAACATCCAGATCATCATGAAGCTGAAGCGCGATCTGCGTTTTCCCCGAAGCGGTGGGGCCCATCAGGCACACGGCAGTCAGTCGTTTATCTTCCACGCATGAACCACTTGTCCATTTCCGACAGGGAGACACTCATCCAGGTCGGTCGACCGTGGTTGCACTGTCCTGAACGCTCGACAATCTCTATCTGTCGCAACAGGGCATTCATTTCCTCCCTTTCGAGCTTGCGATTGGCCCGCACGGAGCCGTGACAGGCAATGCTGGACAGTATCGCGTTGATCTCCTCCTGCACCCGGTCACTCTCGCCATGCTGCATGAGATCAGACACCAGGTCCCGGACCAGCTTCTCGATATCCGCGCCGGACAGCAACTCGGGAACGCTTCGCACGATGATCTGCTCCGGTCCGAATATCTCGATCTCCATTCCCGTAAGTGCCAGTTGGGAAAGATGCTCCTCGGCACACCGCACCTCAGCCGCACTGAGGTTCAGGCTGACTGGAACCAGCAATGGCTGGACGGCAATCCTGCTTGATTCAAATTGGGATTTCAGGGATTCGTAGGTAATGCGTTCATGTGCCGCATGCATGTCAACCACGATCAGACCCTGTGCATTTTCTGCCAGGATATAGACACCTTTCAGTTGAGCCAGGGCGAAACCCAGGGGAGGAATATCCTGTACAGAACCGCCCGGATCAACCCCTGCGGCTTCCTGCATGCCCATTACCGGAACAGCAGGGTCGCTGTAGCCGTCCGCCTGTTCGCGGATCAGCCAGTTGATGTTCTGCTGGACTGGAGTTCCGCCTCTTCCTGACGGATATCCAGGTGAAGGAACCCCGGCAAGTGGCAATGCGACTTCCCCCTGTTCCGGAGACAACTCCGCAATGGCTCCATGCAGGGTGCGAAAAATGAAATCATGGATGCTTCTTCCCTCCCGGAACCGCACCTCGCTTTTGGCCGGGTGAACATTGACATCCACCAGTTCCGGGTTGACTTGAAGATACAGCACAAAGGCCGGATGACGGCCCTGATACAGCACGTCCCTGTAGGCCCGTCGCACAGCATGCGTGATCAGGTGATCAGTGATCGGGCGGGAATTCACGAACCAGTACTGCAAATCCCGCTGGCTGCGGGAAAACGTCGGCCTCCCCATCCACCCTGCAAGGGAAATCCCTCCCCTGTTCGCCTCGACATGAATCGACTGTTCGGAAAACGGCTGACCGCAAATCTTTGCCAGCCTGCGGATCATTTCCGGCGTCCCGTCAGCTACCGGAACCTGTATCACGGGCCTGCCGTCCCTGTGAAGCTCAATCGCAACAGCCGGATGGCCCAGGGCAATTTTCCTTACAACCGCATCACAGTGGTTGAATTCCGTCTGCTCGGCACGCAGAAATTTCCTGCGTGCCGGTGTGTTGAAGAAAAGATCTTCCACCTCGACCCGGGTGCCCATTTCACGGGCAACCGGAACCAGGTCACGCGAGACAGCCCCCCCCTGCACCCCGATCTCGAACCCTGTTGACTGATTCGCCACCCTCGACCGGACGGATATCCTGGCAACTGCTGCAATGCTGGGCAATGCCTCTCCCCTGAACCCCATGGTTGTAACACTGAACAGGTCTTCCGGGATTTTCAGCTTGCTGGTTGCATGCCGGCGCAGGGCCATCTTCAACTGCTCTCCGGGAATTCCGATGCCATTGTCATCAACAGCAATGCGCTTGATTCCACCACGGTCAACATGTACCTGTATTCTGGTCGCCTGCGCATCAATGCTGTTTTCCAGCAATTCCTTCAGGACAGCCGCAGGCCTTTCAATCACCTCTCCTGCCGCAATCTGATTGATCAGATGATCTTCAAGTTGAATGATCTCCGGCAACTCGATCTCTGTCATGAATCTGTTCAGTGATGAAATGCGTAGACATTGGGATTCTTGCGCAGGTATCTCTTTATACCAGCCACCACGGCCCCGGCAATTTTCGTCTGGTGCTCATGGCTGCGAAGAAGCCTTTCCTCGGCAGGATTCGTGATATAGGCGGTTTCAACCAGAATGGAAGGAATGTCTGGCGATTTCAGCACGGCGAATGCGGCCTGTTCGACCCGGGTGCTATGAATCTTCCCGATTTTTTTCAGTTCGCTCAGCACCTCCCGCCCGAAGCTTATGCTTTCACTAACCGTTTTGGTCATGGAGAGATCCAGCAATACCTCGGCCAGAAGATTGTCCTTGTCGGAAAGACTGACACCGCCCACAAGGTCCGATGAGTTTTCCTTGTTGGCGAGCCATCTGGCCATTTCACTGGACGCACCTCTTCGAGACAATGCATAGACTGATGCGCCCTGGACGTTCTTGTTCTTGAAGGCATCTGCATGGATTGACACGAAAAGATCAGCGGCCTGTTCCCGCGCAATCAGGGTCCGCCTGCGCAGTCCGACATAGTAATCTCCCGTCCGGGTAAGCCGGGCCCTGATTCCGGGCTCCTTGTCAAGCTGCCGTTCCAGTCTCTTGGCTATCGCCAGGACGATGTCCTTCTCCTTGGCCCGTTTGCCAAGCGCTCCAGGGTCCTCCCCGCCATGACCGGGATCTATCAGCACGAGGACTTTCCGGCCAGGATCACGAGGCGATTTCCTTTTCGGCAAGGGATCTGGAAGTGTCCCTTGTCTCGTTTCGGGATTCGCGTCCCGATCATGGAAATCAATCACCAGTCTGTACTGGTAATTGTCGATCGGCTTCAGTAGTTGCATGAAGTAACGAACCGGTTTCTGCACATCGAACACCAGACGCAGCGTACTCCCGTCCGGACTGCCCCTGCGGATCCTGCTGACAAACTGGCCGACAGTTCCTTCCCGGGGAATCCTGCCCATGAGTCGTGTATTTTCCAGATCGACAACAACCCGCCCCGGATTGTCCAGGCTGAAGACCCTGTATTTCGGTTCATCATCCAGATCCAGCACCAGTCGTGACCGATCCGGGGCATGCCACATCCGGATATCCCTGATATCGGCCCCTTGCGACATGCCGGCATACAGGCCCAGCAGGCACGAGATGACCAACCCTCCGGACCAACGCGCCCCTCTCATCACGCCCCTGCACCGTGTTCGATGATCACCTTGCGCCCCGTGCCGGAGGTCGATATGTTCACCCTGACTGAAGGGGGCGGCAAAAAGCCCTCTCCCCGCTCCGCCCACTCGACCAGGCATGCCGACCACCCATCCAGCATGTCCCGGAAACCCAGCACTTCCAGTTCTTCGGGAGATTCGAGGCGATAGAGGTCAAGATGGTTGATCGGGAAACGCTCCGTTTCATAGGTCTCAACAAGCGTATAGGTCGGACTCGGGATATTCTGACGACATCCCAGTCCGGTCAGGATTCCTCGGATCAGCGTTGTTTTTCCCATCCCCAGGTTTCCGCTGAAGTAGACCAGTGAACCCGGATTGATTGCACCGCACAAGGACCGACCAAGTTCCAGCATGGACAGCTCGTCGGGCACGCTGTGCTTGAACATTTGACTGTGGACCTGGACTGTTGCAAAAGTACATCGACAATCTGCCGGGAAGTGTATCACGGGAGCATCACCGGCCGACTTCCCTCAAGGAAGCCTGGATCGCGATTTCGCGTATCGCATCGCCAATGTGATCAATTACCTGTGAGGCCGTCAGCGTTCGTTCGGGAATTCGCCGGGTTGCGTAATCCGCCGAAACGGAATGAATCCAGGTGCCGGTAGTTGCTGAAATGCCGGTTTCATGCCCACCGGCAAGCAGGGCCCCGACCACCCCGCTCAAGACATCCCCCATTCCTGCCGATGCCATGCCCGGATTCCCCCGGTTGCAGATCCACGGCAGACCCTGTTCCTCCAGTACAATGGTGCCTGCTCCCTTGAGTATGCAAATCCCCCCATAGATTTTCACGATCTCGGCCGCTGCCTCACCCCTATTCCCCTGTATGTCCCCTGTCGAGCATCCCAGCAACCTGGCCGCTTCACCCGGATGCGGAGTAAGAATCCATTTGTCACGCCTTGAAGGTTGTTGAGCCAGCAGATTCAGCCCGTCAGCATCCACGACCATGGGACCCGGAAAGAGAAGTGATCGTTCGAAGGCGTCGTGACCGAAATCCGACTGTCCGAGACCCGGCCCAAGCACCAGGGCATCACAGTGCTCGAGCAACGATTCATGAGCCGGGGACCCGATCCGGACACTCATCAACTCAGGACAGTAGATCGACGGCCAGTCCAGATGCGCAGGGGTACTGCAGATTGTCACGAGTCCACAACCGGATCGCAGCGCAGCCTTCCCAGCAAGCAGGGTGGCTCCCAGCATTCCGTTTTCTCCACCGACAACCATCAGGTGCCCGCATTGTCGTTTGTGTACTGTCTGATCGAGTGCCTGAAGCACGGCGGGAGCGATGGTCCTGGCGCTGACTTCAACGGCTTGAAACACCTCATCCGGAACATCCAGCGACTCATGGAACAGTGCTCCGCACATTTCCCGCCCGTCACCCGTGTAACAGCCAATTTTCCTGCTGATAAAGCTCACCGTCATCAAGGCCCGCATGCATGGCTTCAAGGCAAGTCCGGTATCACTTTCCAGCCCAGAGGGGATATCAAGAGAAATCACCTTGCATGCCGATTCGTTTGCCGACTCGATCATCCTCCGGATTCTTCCGGATGGCGGCCTGTTCAGACCTGTTCCAAGCAATGCATCGACAATCAGCAACGTACCTTCAGGAATCGCCCCATCAAACTCTCTGACACGACCACCCTGATCAATATACGCTGCACAAACGGAACGCGCGTCCTCGGTCCCGGGTTCACCCGACCTGAGAACCTGGACATCCAGCCCCGCCCGTTTGGCAAGGCTGGCCACAACGTAGCCGTCACCCCCGTTGTTCCCGGGACCGCACAACACGACCATGGGATCAAGAAGCTCCAGACTGCCCGTAATCCGGGAAAATGCACTGGCCCCTGCACGCTCCATCAATCCCTGCCCGGAAATATCCATTGTCTTCATGGCAACGGCCTCAAGAGTCCGTGTCTGAAATGCGTTGTACAGGTTTAGAGACGACATTTCCTCGCCAAGGGTCAACCACGACAGAAATCCTGTTGTACAGGTAAAACCACGTTTGTTGCAACTCCTCTTGCCGGTTCTCGGCGCCCGGACCGACAACTCCCATGACCGTGCCGCCATGTTTCAGAAAACGGATTGCTATCCAGTCCCGTGTTCCTCGTTTCGCACCTCATTCATCACTGCCAGGTAACCCTCGATGATCGAGGACTGGTGCACTACCCCCAGCAACACTCCCTCAGATGCCTTGTCATCAAGGACAGGAATACTTTCACCCGTGAAATCCCTGATCTGTTCAATCGCGTTCCAGATCGAGGTTCCCGGGGTCATGTGCCTGTCCTGCACGCACAGCGAACCACATCGCACCCCGGCATTATCGCCACCCTGTTGTTCCGACTGAACGATCCTCATCAGGCTTATGGACCCCAGATAACACCGGTTTTCATCCACTACATGCACTTCATTCATTCGATTATTCAGCAGCAGATCCCTGGCATGATCAAGCGTCTCGTCACCCCGGACCGTGACAAACCTGGTGGATATGAAAGCCGATATGTTCCGGCTTTCCAGAATCGCCCTGTCCCTGCCCAGACTCAGATGCATGCCCCGCAGAGCGAGCTGGACGTCAAATATGGAGCGACCGGCCAGTCGGTAGCCAATCAGGTTCGCGAATGCCACACATACCATCACCGAGACGGCCAGCTGATAGCTTCCAGTCAACTCGAAGATGATCAGGATGGCTGTCAGCGGCGCTCCGATAACCGGGCTCATCACTGCAGTCAAGCCACACGCTATGTAGGGTATCGGGGAGGAAAAGTGAGCTCCCAGAACCGGTTCGGCAACAACGATGACCAGTGCACCGAACATCATTCCACTGAGCAGGGCAGGACTGAAGACCCCGCCTGCTACCCCGAACCCCAGGCACAGGGCGGTCAACAGGACTTTTGCGAACAGGAGAATCATCAACTCCCCTGCCGGATATCCGGATCCGTGGAGTATCTGTTTCATTACCCCCTGTCCGATACCCAGAACTTCCGGGAGCCACAAGCCGACAATCCCGACAATCAGACCAGCCATGGCCGGTTTCATGTAGCTCGGGACTGCCAGGGATCTTGCATAATCGGTAAACAGGAGAGTGGATCTTATGAAGAACGTTGCTATCAGTGCTCCTGCAACACCCATCAGCATGAAGACAAGAAATTCAACGGAATGGATCGGATCAATCTCCGGAACCCGAAACACCCGTGCTCTTTCAAACCCGTAGCTGGAAACCATGTATCCAGTGACCGATGCAACGGTTATCGGTGCAAAGGACCGTAGGGAATAGTGCCGCAAGATCACTTCATGGGCAAAAACCAGTCCCGCAATCGGAGCGCTGAACGCCGCCGAGATGGCGGCGGCCGCTCCGCACCCGATGCCCATCGTGGCGGTGAATCCTGATTCCCGAAACCATTTCTGCGCCTGCAATCCGATCGAGGACCCCAGAAATGCAATGGGCGTATAGTGCCCAAGGGAAGCCCCGCTTCCAAGTGCAACCACACATGCAACGGATGTTCTGAGCGAGTCCCTTGACGGCGTTGAAAAGACCAGGGACTGTGCGGAACTGATCGTATCTGCCAGAGACAACGGACGCGCGTCAGGATTGCCCTTGCACAGCAGGCCGGACAGCAATCCTCCCGCGGCAGGGACCATCAGAAAAATTACTGTCTGCCATGCCGGAATTGTGGGCCGATTCCTGAATTCAAGAGATACCCACAGCAGTTCATTCAGCCGGGAAACCAGAAAAACGAAGAACACTGCACCCAACGATGCAATGATGCCTATCAGTCCGGCGAGCAAGGTGACGGAAAGAATTCTTCTCAACATGGACAATTACCCGACACCTGTACAAATGAGAATTATATACTTGCCCAGGCATACTGTTGTGCATGGTGCGGCGACTTCACGAGCCCGCTGCAATTCTCTTCCTGCCCATGCACCGGCCGGGACATTCCCGTCCGGACAGCCGGACATCAGCCTGCCCGCAAGGATATTCCTTGCCGCATTCACATCCCGATCCCCTTTGCATCCCCACCGACTGCAACGGCACGTCCGATCTGATAGCGCCAGCTTCTGATTCTTCATCATCCTCTTGATGTGCAGGTCCTCGACATGTAATCTGTTCATCTGACTGCATACCAGGGCAGTCGTGATGCTGTGGGCGTCCTTGCGCTCTCACCTGTATCCTGCAATGTTCCTGCGCCAGCATGCTCCGGGTTCCGTTGCGGCTGTTCGAACCCTTCACCTTCCTGGACAGGCTACGCTACAGGCGCTTGAGCCGCTACGCTGGCGCGGTACTTGTGGTGTACCGTTCCCCGGTGGGCCGGGTGATGCGGTCGGTAATGCTCACATCGTTCCCTTTCGAGACTGTCCCAGGTCCTTCGCAGCCGGGTTCTCGACCATCAATTGCGCGTTCACCCGGCAGGAAATACACACTATCCGGGCAACCTTGACTTCCAGAGGCTCGAAACCCTCCGGAACTTGCCGATGCCTTTCACCGACAGGACATGATACCTGTTGCACTTGTGGATGACTGGATTCGGAATATCAAAAGAACGTATCGCTCGACTGCGGACCCCGAACCTCGGGAAATCCGACTTCTCCCCTTGCTTCATCCGGTCAAGGTGTGATCGGGAAATCCGCATGATGAAGATGCCCAGAATTCAGTGACGAAACGGTAAAATCAGGGGGTATCTTGTGATTTTTCCGGAGTCTTCGCCCTGAAAACCCGCCTGATGAGACATACCCACGCCCCGGAGATCGGTGCATGCCCCCGAGCGATCCACAATCATGATGACCTTGCAGACCTGCCCCGAATGGTCTTGCTTATTTCGGCACCCCTTTTTGGGTCACGCTGAACCTGCCGTCAACGAAACACACCCCATGGTCAATCTCACCGCGCTTCTCTTGACGGGATCATGGACTATTTTTCGGAATTCGGGGCACTTCCACTGGTGGCAAGCATCACAACATTGACCATGACCAGAGAAAATACCAAGATATGGAAGTCAAGACCAGAGCAAAGAGATTGGAAATGAAATCGGATCTTTTGGGCAAACAGTCCAAATGACGACTCCTGTGAGCATTCAGAACATCGGTCTTCCCAGAAAAATCCCGATAATCATGCATTTCACCATCATCCAACATACTGAGAAATCGTTTCAGGTACCAGTAAAGACAAACCAAAGCTACTGAAAGGCAAAACCATCGAACATCTTCCTTATCGGATGGCTGCAGTCCGAAGAAATTGATGTCCTCAGGACTTTTTTCCATTAATCCGGCCAGAATTATGGTGCTTGAAAGCATCAATATGTTGCGTCTGCACCTCTTTGACACACTAGGCTCCTGAAGTTGGTTTTCATTGAAGCTGTTTCTAAAAATCTTGCGGAATGCTGAAGGAGCACTGGGTATTCCAAAGCAATAAAGAAAAAATTGCCGCATCCAAGTTAGTTTCATTCGGCGAGGATTTTCACTTGTCTGCTATGGCTTATCTAGTCGAAACTTCCACGATATTTTTGTTCCTGTGCCAGTGTGAAGTGCAACACTGGCACAGGGGGGTATGAAAGATATGCAACCAATCGTACGAACCATGTTAACCAGATGGTTATCCTGATGGAGTAACTTCCGATGTGTTTCGGAATCTTTATGGGGAAATTCTCTTATTCAAGAGATACGATGAAAGGGAAAGAATTCGCCCTTTCGTTCCTACAACAAGTTCTTATCTGAAAATAAGATATTAAATTTCGTGCATTTTTGAGGTCAATCAATCACCTCATTCCTATATATCTGAATAGTTTTGAACGATCAAGAGTAGTCGGCAGCATGGATCGTCAGCAGTAGTTCCGATTGGTCAATCAAGCGATATTCAGGAGTTTTTCCGGATAGTTGCTCACTTTCAGAAAGAATAATCGGTACCCCTTCGCCTCGTTTGTCCATAATGTACGTCCGATGCCTGCCGAAATCATCCTGCACAATCGGACAGCGCGCCAGTTGACTTGTAATCGCTTCGTTCCTGGAGGCCTGCCTATATGGCAGGCTTTCCAGAGTCATGGTATTTACCAGAAATCCTGGCGTATACAATTCCAATCGATCATCAAACAATCGAAGCCGGATCTTGCTGCCTGACATGGAATAATCTCGATGGGCTACCGAATTGGTCACTGCCTCGAACACAGCAAGCATTGAATACTGCGGAATATCTTCACGTCCGCCAGATCTTTTCCTCGCCGCTACCCGCATGTTCATTCGAACGAACTTGCAAGCTTCAATGATCTGCCGGTCCACCGGCCCGGTTATGTCCCGGGCATCATGCTGGTACGCTCTCTCAGACCCTGCGGATATTTCGGTTCCATGGTACGCAACTGCCTGAATGAATCCGCTTGGGAGAAACTGCTGGGGTTGTTCGGATGCCAGCAGGACTCCAGCCACTGTGGGTCGCCAAATACCTGCATGATCCTGCGAAAACATGCCAAGCTTGGAAAGAAACTGTTCCGCTGAATCCGTTGTAAGTTGTGTAGAAAAACGGCGCCATAGCGCTTCGGTCAGATCTTCAAGTACTGCATTGGGAACAGGCGTTTCGTCAAATCGAATAAGTCGAGATTGGCTTCGCTGTTGAAATAATCGACCCAGTTGTTCAGGGGGTATTGGCCGTTTTGATGACCCAACACGATGAAAATACCCTCCTGGACTTTGGTGTACAAACAGGCTCGGAGAAATCTCGACGCGTACTACTGGCTTCTCAACTCCAACACCATCAGGCAAGTTGATACGTTCGATTATCGGGGCGCCGGGTGGTTTCATGGAATCCTCGCATGCTTGCCTCACCAGCACTTCCACTGCATCCAGTCGCTCGACAGGGATTCCGAGTACTTCACGCGCCTTGTCATGAACCCCCAAGAGGAGCACACCTCCGCGTGAATTGGCGAAGGCCGCGAGTTCATCAGCAAGAGAATCCTGCCCGGGGGCCCGAATATTGCCTCCTGCAAACCGCACTTCTTTCAATTCCAGAAAATTATCTTCCCCGAGCCTGATCTTTTCCAGCAATTCACTACGTGTTGCGAACATGTCAGACCTCACGACGCAAACGAGCCCAACGTCGCGAGAAAGCCTCGCGACCACCTTCCATGACCCGACATACTTCATCTCGAACAGATTTCATCTGCAATGCACCATATTCCATGACCCGACATTGACCGTGTCGAAAATCAAGAGCATGCACCATCTCCGCATCACCGTTAACCACAATATTTGGGTTATGAGTCACAATAATCAGTTGCCGACGCAACTTGTTTTCACGGATCTGTCGCACAATCAAATCATAAATCAAATGATTATCCAGATCGTCTTCTGGTTGATCGAGCACCAATGGTTCATTGCCAAACGCGAGCAGAAATGCCAATAACGCTGCAGAGCGTTGACCCTGTGAGCCTTGGGTGATAGCTGCCCAATTGTCGCCATCGCCATCGCGGCTGTATCGGATGTGTAGGTCATCATCAGGAAACCAGCAGTCGATAGAGCTATACCCGAAAGTGGTGTATGGCCGCATCGACTCAGGCGGCTCGGGATTGATTGACAGTATCGTGATTCTGCTCTATTCCGTTTTCAAATGGAACCCCTCGAATGACCTTGGCGAGGTAATCGAAACCCCGCAGTCGCTGCCAGTTTCTTTCGGCACACTGTGCGAGTCTGAACATCATGCCGAGTGTGCCATCGCGGCTCAGGCAACCCTTGGAGCGCCGGGTCCGGTGACGGATGGTCGCGAAGGTCGACTCGATGGGATTCGTGGTACGGATACTTGCCCAATGCCGGGCCGGGAATGAATGGAACGTCATCAGTTCCTGTCGATCCCTTGCCAGGCTCCGGGTCGCCTTCGGGTACTTGTCCCGGCAGATCCGGACAAGGTCGTCGAAAGCCTTGCCGGCCGCTTCCCGGGTGTCTTCCTGCCAGATGTCGTGCAGGTCCCGCCTGGCTTTCGGCTGTACGGACTTCGGCAACTTGTTGAGGATGTTCGCCGTCTTGTGTACCCGGCAGCGCTGATGGCGCGTCTGCGGATAAATCTCTGCCAGCGCATTCCGGAATCCCAGGGGCCCGTCACCGGTCGCCAGTTCGGCCGCGTTCAGCCCGCGGGCCTTCAGGTGCAGCAGCACTTCCCGCCAGCTCTGCGTCGATTCCCGGACACCGTCCTCAATCGCCAGAAACCGCTTGTGCCCTCGCTCATTCACGCCCATCACCACCAGGGCGCACAGCTTGCCCCGTTCGCCCCTCAGTCTGCTGTAGATGCCATCTGCCCACAGATACACCCAGCGCTCCCGATCC
>JAJDVC010000007.1 GCA_022826305.1 Gammaproteobacteria bacterium
TACCACCGCCTGATGACCACTCCCTGTGCGCAGATCCCGGCAACTCTCCAGCAGGGACTGAAACTCCGCTTCAACTGCTGACTGGATCAGCTGACGGGCTCCCGATCTGATCAGTTCATGGATCGGATCGACATGCTTCTCCGGATTCTCGAATGCGATCGCTTCATGCTTGCTCATGGTGGCGTATCTCCATGGGTTGGTTGGTTTGAGTTGATAACTTCAGTCAACCCGATACGCCGCCTTCAGCCATCTACTCCATACACCAGTTTCAGCTATAGCTCAAGAATAGGGCCTGTTAACGCAAACGCGGGAATTCGATGATGAGTCCGAAGGTCCGGTCGCCCAACCCTCGCAGATGATTATGGCACTTCTGCAGGTATCGAGGTCGTCCAGGAAACCCTGTATTCGATCCCGCCCGACAAGTGCGAATGCGGCTTCCTTCGGCAGAAATTTCTTGAATATCTTGTCGCCGTCGGGGCTGATGAATTGAGCGGTCTGCAACTCGCCCTCGATATCATACATCGGGATAACGAGATTGTTGTGCATGTCAAGGTACAGTTCATCCTCGTGGAGGATGCCGCGATGCAGCATTTTTTTCGTGATACAAGGATGTTCCTCCTGATCCATTCGATGCGGCCCGAGCGGCGTGGCGTTCTTCAGTAGGATTTCTTGCGCTCAGCCTGCAGGGTGATTTCCCTTTCCCTGGCCGCTGCGGCCGCACCCGCCCGCATGGCCACGCGCTGATCATCGTTGATATTCAGGGACAGGCCATACGACCAGTTCGTGCGTTCGCCTGTATTGAAATTCTGGAACCATCCGCCTGGTCGGGCCTGCATGATCCAGCCCTGGTAAGCGCCGTCCCTGGATCCGCTTTTGCCGCCATCGACCGGAACGCGATGGATAAAGCCGTCCATGATCGGGACCGTATCAAGCACCAGGCCCGCGGCGGACAATACCGCGGCAAACTCGTCGAGTACTTTCTGTTGCGCATCGCCGCCGACGATGCTGAGACCGCCCTGCTCCCTGATTTCCCATTTGCCGAGTGATGTAATGTCCTGCCCATCGACGACATCGATGTACCAGGCCTTCGCGCTCTTGTCCCAGTTGCAGGGCACCTTGATCGCGGCGCAGGCTGTCTTGAATTTCTCCCGCTGGCGATACGGCACGGCCATGTAATGTCGTTTCGTATCAGCTGTGCTGGCGATGATCGGGGTTTCCGCGACCCCCTCCTCCTCTTCGGTTTCCCGGGACATGTCAACCTCCTGCGTCAACGAGGATACGTAGTGAAACATCTTCTCTGCATCGGCGACCGCCAGCAGCAGTTCGCCCGGCTCGTTCCTGAGAATCTTCAGCCAGTGCTGCAAATAGGCCTGATGATTCGAAAAGCTGTAGCCGATGCCGTATTCCAGGTTTGCCAGGAAGCTGAAGAATTCCGCTCTCAGCTCCTCTTTGGCATACGCTTCGGAGCCGAAGGGATTCGACATGTCGCGGTTGAGTCGTGATGGATGACCGGTCCAGTGTCCGAGTTCATGCAATACGGTAGACAGGTAACCTGCCTCGCTGCGGAACTGGGCCTGTGACGGCAGGTGAATCTCGTCTGCGCCGGGTCGATAGAAAGCACGGTCGTTCTGGTCGTGGATGACGGTTGCGCCGGATTTCTCGACGATTTTCCGGACCAACCGCGCTCCGTCACTGATGAAGCGCTGCGTCTCGTCCGAATCGACACCTGCATGAATGTAAGGTTCGACTCCCTGGAACTGAGACGCATTGAAGACATGTGAAACGCGCAGTACAGGTCGTTGCAGATCAATCACGGTATATACCTGCTTGCCGTCCTCATCGATCACCTTCCTGCCGTCCTCGTCTCTCAGCGGCACCATCTTCGATTTGGTCCAGAAGATGATCGCGCGCCCACGGGATCCCCTGGGCAGCGTCGCGCCGACATCTGCGCCCTGTCGGCAGGTCATCCAGCGCGGATCCGAATAGCCGGCGCCCAGGAGGTTGATGATGTTTATTCCGTGGTAGTTTTTCCTGGTCACATGATTGTAGGGAAGAATCAACTCCCCGGGTTCCCAGTCCTTGACGAAAGGATGCGTATTCGACTGTATTCCGGCAATGAAATCATCGACAATGGCCTGGTGCTTGTTTTCGATATACTGTTTCTGTTTCTCGCTCATGATGCGGTCTCATCATCAACTGCACCGGGGAATTTTCCATCAGGATAAAAGGGTGCGTCGTCTTCAGGATCGTTGGCAGCGGCAGGATCATCGAAGACCCCCATCCTGTCCGCAACGTCCGGCGGCACTTCAATCTCGCCCTGGCAGGCGAGGTTGAAGTAGAAATCCGTTTCTTGCTGCTGATCCTGTTTCTGTCGCCTGGAACCGGCTTCTCCGTCAAACGCGAGGATATTGTTTTTCATGGAAACCACCTGTAGAAGTCAACTGTTGATCGATACGATACAAGGAACCCCGAAAATCCGCGACCATGCATCTGCATGAAGCCGGAACAGGATCTGAAGCCTGGTATCTCCTGCCCACCACAAGTTGCTGGTGAACAGAATCCTGTCGGGATTCCGGGCATGTGTCTGCAGCACCATCATCGGCCAGGCAAGCTCGTAACATATAACCACGCCTGATATCATACCATCCGGCCGAAAGACAGGCGAACGCCGAAAATCGGCGCGGAAGAACCCCTCCCTCCCCACCACATGAACCATAATGCGGGCATTCTCTGGCGATACACCACCTCTACTCCGCGTTCCGGATCGACGTGGACAAGCACGTTGTCGAGCCTGTCTCCGACCGGATCGGTGGCACCGGCCAGGAAGTCCCTGTCGGACAAGTCGACAAGCCTTTCCCTGCCCGTCTCTGTCAGGTGGGCCACGGCTTCCGGAAAGAGCAACGTTTGCCCCGCCGCGACTCGGGAATCGGTGAGAATTTCCCGGATAACCTCCTGCGAGTGGTAATCCGACCAGTAATCGCCATCGGAACTTGCCAGGTCGCCGGAAAACGTATCGATGCCGACAATTGCATGATTTGTCGTCGTCCCCGGAAAGGGCGGCTGGATTGCCAGGCTGAAAAGATAAAGGCAGGCGACAACGCCAAGCGCAAGATTGCTGTAGTGACCGAATACCCGATGGCCCTGGATGAGCTGGCACAGGCATACAACCAGGAATATCGAGGCAAAGCCGAGGCCAGGCACAAGGTGGCGATGGACAATTTCCTGGAGTGCTACCACTGTGCCCCGGCGCACCGGGACTTTGTCGATCTGGTCGACATGTCCAGCTACCGCACCGTGACCCACGACATATATTCCAGCGCGATTGCTACCGAATCGAAGTCTCTGGAGAACAATGCGTACCACTTCAGAAAGGGTGCGGTGGATTTCGGTTTTGCCAGCTGGTTTCTGTGGCCCAACCTGACCATCACCATTCTCCCCGGCGAACCGAATTTCTCCATGTTGCAGATGAATCCGACAGGTATGGAAATGACCACGCAGTATCAGGACTGGTTTCTGCCGTCGGTCACGCCGAGCAGGCAGTTGCGCGATGCCATGGCCTACCAGAAGGACGTGCTGCAGCCGGAAGACATATCGCTTTGCGAGAGCGTGCAGCGGGGACTGAAGTCGAAGGCGTACAACCAG
>JAJDVC010000138.1 GCA_022826305.1 Gammaproteobacteria bacterium
GAGAATAACTGTCAGAGAGCCTGACCCGGATTGTAGCCCAGCCCAGTGACCGTACTGCGAGACATTTGGGCACATTCGGCAAGTTTCGGCATGGCTTTCCCGGGCAAGCGGCGTCTTGACCGGACCTCACTTCAGTTATAATGCGCACCACCTGACCCATATCCTGACCATGACCGAAATACTGAAGCTCGGAATCCCCAAAGGCAGCCTTGAGGAAGCGACCCGGGAACTGTTCGCCCAGGCGGGCTGGAATATCAATACCAGGTCCCGCAACTACTTTCCCTCGATTGACGATGAAGAGATCGCCTGCTCGCTGGTCAGGTCCCAGGAAATGGGTGCATACATCACGCAGGGTGTACTGGATGCCGGCCTGACCGGACAGGACTGGCTGGCTGAAACCGGCGCCGATGTCCGGGAAGTCTCGCAACTGGTTTACTCCAAGTCTTCAGACCAGCCCTGCCGCTGGGTCGTGGTGGTCAAGAACGACTCCGACATCCGATGCCTTGAAGACCTGCAGGGGAAGCGTATCGCTACCGAACTGGTCAGCTTCACCCGGCAGTACCTTGCCAGAAGGGATATCGAGGCGACAGTGGATTTCTCCTGGGGCGCTACCGAGGCCAAGGTCGTGGAAGGACTTGCGGATGCGGCGGTCGAGATCACCGAAACCGGCAGCACGATCCGTGCGCACGGACTGCGTATAGTATGCGACCTGCTGGAAACCCATACGGTCTTCGCCGCCAATCACGCTGCCTGGGAAAACCCCTGGAAACAAAAAAAGATCGCGCAGATAGCCCTGTTGCTGGAAAGTGCCCTGACCGCGCGGGAAAAGGTATTGCTGAAGATGAACATATCCGGAAACCGGATTGATGCATTGATTCCGAATCTCCCGAGCCTTCACGCACCAACCATCAACCCCCTTTACGGAGATGACTGGATGGCCGTGGAAACGGTCGTGAGCAAAAGGGATGTCAGAAAGATCATACCGATCCTGAAAGCCTGCGGGGCCCAGGGAATCCTGGAGTTCGAACTACGAAAAATGGTTATGTGAAGACGGTTCCGGCAGAACCGCAACTCTCCCAGTTCCTGTGCCATGAAACTGAAAGGGGAAACCCCGGTGCAGGAAACGACAAGCATTTCCTGCACATTTCCTGGAGGACTACTGGGCAGCTTTCAGGTATTCCAGATCGCTGGCTTCAATCGGACCGACGGCCCAAGCTCCACGGGTTCTTGCATGCTCAATTGCAGCATCCATCTCGCCTTGCGAGTAATCCCTGGGTATATCCAGCACCTGCCCGGGGAAAATCAGATCCGGATCCTCTATCTGGTCCAGATTGGACTTGTAGATCAGCGGCCACTTCTCCGGGATATTATAGACTTCTTCCAGGGCTGATATGCCCCACAGGTTCTCACCGGACGAAACTGTCCAGCTGGTCAGTTCCTCAGGCTCGGGCTCAGGAGTCGGCGGGGGAGGCGTTTCAACCACTGGCTCCACTGGTGCCACGGGTTCAGGTGCCGGTTCCGCAGGGGCGGCTTCTTCCGTGGGCACGGTCTTCGCACTGAGACATCCAGCGAGCAACAGACCGGCAAATATAACGGCCAATCCCTTGAACACTGAAATCAGATTATCAGGTGCATTTCGCATTCCAAAATTTCTCCTGTTATTAAATATCGTATGATGTCTGTACTGTCGGCCAGTTTGATGACTACCCGCATGGGAGTATACATCCCATAAACCGGACGATGCAAGGGTGCATGACAAGGCTTCAGGCAATGCCGCCCATGCACAGATACTTCATTTCAAGATACTCTTCTATGCCGTGCGTGGAACCCTCACGGCCCAGGCCGGATTGCTTGACGCCCCCGAAGGGAGCCACCTCGGTCGAGATCAACCCGGTATTTATCCCCACCATCCCGTATTCCAGCTTCTCCGAAACCCGCCATACCCTGGCCAGGCTCCTGCTGTAGAAATACGATGCCAGACCAAATTCGGTATTGTTGGCCATTTCAACGACCTCAGCTTCCGTATCAAACCGGAACAGAGGGGCAAGCGGACCAAATGTTTCCTCCTGCGCCACCTTCATCTCTCCAGTAACGCCTGTAAGCAGTGTCGGCTGGAAAAAGGTTCCGCCGAACTCGTGACGTTGTCCGCCCACGATCACCCTGGCGCCTTTTTCCACTGCATCCTGGATATGCTCCTCGACCTTTTCCATCGCATTCATATCAATCAACGGCCCCTGAACCACGCCCTCCTCCAGCCCGGGTCCGACCTTCATCCGGCCGACCGCTTCGGCAAGCCTGGCGGAAAATTCATCATGCACCCCGCTCTGGACATAAATCCGGTTGGCACACACGCAGGTCTGGCCGGTGTTCCGGTACTTCGATATGATTGCCCCCTCCACGGCAGCATCAATATCCGCGTCATCGAACACGATGAACGGCGCATTGCCGCCAAGCTCCAGGGCAACCTTGATGACCGATGCCGAACACTGCCTCATCAACAACCGTCCGATCTCGGTGGATCCCGTGAAACTCAGATGGCGCACATGCGGGTTCGATGTCATTTCGCCACCGATGCGGGAGGCGGATCCGGTTACCACGTTGAATACCCCGGGGGGAATTCCGGCGCGATCCGCAAGCTCGCACAGGGCAAGCGCGGACAGGGGGGTCTGCGTAGCCGGCTTGACCACCATCGTACAGCCAGCTGCCAGGGCGGGCCCGACCTTGCGGGTAATCATGGCCGACGGAAAGTTCCAGGGAGTAATCGCCACGCAAACCCCGACCGGCTGCTTGATGACGACCAGTCGCTTGTCGGGCTGGTGCTGCGGGATGGTTTCCCCGCTGATCCGTCGCGCTTCATGGGAAAACCACTCGATAAACGACGCTGCATAGGCTATCTCGCCCATCGCTTCCGACAGGGGCTTTCCCTGCTCCTGCGTCATCAGCATGGCCAGGTCCCGCTGGTTCTGCATGATCAGTTCATACCACTTGCGCAGTATGTCAGCCCGTTCCTTGGCAAGCATGTCGCCCCATGACTTCTGGACGGCTTCCGCACACCCGATCGCCTCGCGCGTTTCCTCGACCCCCATGAATGGCACTGCGGCGATCACGCTGCCGTCCGCAGGATCGGTAACCGTTACGGTTTCTCCGGAACGGGCATCCTGCCAGTCGCCATTGATGTAGCACTGCTGACGCAGCAGGGACGAGTCGTTTAACTGTATTTCAGACATGGCGTTGCCTCTCGTGATCAAACCTGACAGATAGCCGGAATCCGTATCGGGCCTACTCCGGCGAAGTCTCCCTGTAACCGCCTGAAAACGGATTTTCCAGCACTATGGTATCCTCGCGGTCGGCACCTGTAGAGATAATCGACACGGGGCAGCCGACCAGTTCGGATATCCGGGACAGGTAGGTCTTCGCATTCTCGGGCATGTCTTCATAGCTGCGCAACCCTGCCGTACCTGCCTGCCATCCCGGAAGGGATTCGTATACCGGTCGGCATGCTTCCAGATCCTGTGCGTTGTACAGGGGGAAACCGGCCTCCAGGCCCTCGTATTCGTACCCCGTGCAGATCCTGACCGGATCCAGGTGATCCAGCACGTCCAGCTTGGTGACGCACAGCGTATCGATTCCGCATACCCGGACCGCCCGGCGCAGGGCTACAATATCCAGCCAGCCGCACCTGCGGGGGCGACCGGTAGTGGCGCCGAACTCATGACCCCTGCTTGCCAGGTGCTGACCGACATCATCCTCCAGTTCGGTGGGGAAGGGTCCCGCCCCCACCCGTGTCGCATAAGCCTTGACCACCCCCATGACGACATCAATGTCAAGCGGTCCGATGCCGCTTCCCGTTGCCGCCGCGGCAGCCGTCGTATTCGATGACGTGGCAAAGGGGTAGGTTCCGTGATCCACATCCAGC
Organism: Gammaproteobacteria bacterium; assembly: GCA_022826305.1. Classification (GTDB taxonomy): domain Bacteria; phylum Pseudomonadota; class Gammaproteobacteria; order Arenicellales; family Poriferihabitantaceae; genus Poriferihabitans. The sequence goes on from JAJDVC010000138.1 coordinate 3,917, forward strand.
ATCATGCCCTGGGCGCCTTCGAAGATCACCGTCCTGCCCTGCTGCCGCAACGCTTCGAGGCGTGCTGAAACATCACCGATCAGGGGTTGCAGGATTCCCGACCAGGACAGGCACTCATCCAGCGTCGCATGAAAATCCATCGTTTCGGACCGGTAGTAATGCTCCAGTATGAAGTTGTGATAGTCCATCACCGCTCTCAGCCTGTCGGAAAAACTGTCCGGTTTCAGCAGGTCCCCGATCCGGAGCCCCCTGCGAGCCGCCTTGTCCTCATAGCAAGGCCCGATACCGCGACCTGTCGTGCCGATCGCCTGCTTGCCGCGTGCCCGCTCGGCGGCCAGGTCCAGGGCAATGTGATGGGGAAGAATCAGCGGACAGCCCGGGCTTACCTGAAGCCGGCTCCGGATATCCAGGCCGTGCTGTTCCAGCGACCCGATTTCCTCCAGCAGATGGGGAACATTGACCACCACCCCGTTTCCGATCAGACATGCCACATGCTCGCGCATTGCACCCGATGGCACCAGATGCAACACCGTTCTGGCTCCCTTGATGACCAGGGTGTGACCGGCATTGTGCCCACCCTGGAACCGCACCACCGCGTCGGCTCGTGCAGTCAGCAGATCCACGATTTTCCCCTTGCCCTCGTCCCCCCACTGGGCGCCGAGCAGCACGAGATTCCGGTTCGTATCCATCAGCTTTTCGGGAAGCGGTTATCGAACCAGATACAGCAGGACAACTCCGCAACCCATGCTGGCCAGTCCGACATTCCTCAGGGATGCATCACTCATGCCGGAAAGCCTGAGGACGAATTGCTTGAACGATGTGGGGCTGAGGAAGGGCAGAATGCCTTCAAGTATAAGGTACAATGCAAACGCCGCCATCAGATCTTGCCATTCCAGCATTGTCCGGGAAGTGCAGTGACCGCAAGCCTAGCGAACGTCTGAAGCTTCCGGCTGCTTGAAGTATCGGAAGAATTCGGAACTCGGATCAACTATCATCAGGTCCTGCTTGCTGCTGAAACTGTCCCGATAGGCATTCAGGCTGCGGTACAGGTTGTAGAATTCCTCGTCCTGTCCGAAAGACTGGGCATAAGCCGCCGTGGCGATGGCATCCCCTTCACCACGTATGATCTGGGCATCCCGCTCGGCAGTTGCCAGCAGAATCTCTCGTTCACGGTCCGCATCGGCGCGAATCTTTTCGGCGGCCTCTTCTCCCTGGGCACGCAATTCCTTGGCAACCCGTTCACGTTCCGCGCTCATCCGCTGGTATACCTGCTGGCTGATCGACTCTTCCAGGTCTACCCGCTTGAGGCGCACATCAATGATCTCAATGCCCAGGGTGGCGGCCTCCTCGTTCATGGATTTCTGCACGACCTCCATGATGACCGCCCTGTCCCCGGAAATGACTTCCTGAACGGTGCGCTTGCCGAATTCCTGCCGGAGGCTGTCGTTGACCCGCTGATCAAGCCTGGATCGGGCATTCGACTTCAGCCCCCGCAGCCTCGTGTAGTAAAGATGCACATCACGGATTTTCCACTTCACGAACGAATCGACGGAAAGGTTCTTCTTTTCCACGGTCAGATAACGTTGTGGATTGGCGTCCAGAGTCTGGACCCGGGCATCGAAAAAACGCACATTGTTGATGAAGGGGATCTTCCAGTGGAGGCCGGGTTCGATATCCGATCTGACGATTTCACCGAACTTGAAGACGATGGCTCTCTCCCGTTCGTCAACATAGTAGGCGGATGAGGCAACCAGCGCCGACGCAATGACCAGAATAACCAGGGCGAGGATTGATTTGGTGTTCATGATTACTGTCTCGCGGTACGGTCAACGCTACGTGACGTGGACCGGTTGGAAGTCGTGCCTGCAGAAGTACCGAACTCCTGACCCGGCAACTGGCGACCGGCATTGTCTCCGGACCAGCCCTGGGCATCCCGCCCTCTCAGCAACTGATCCAGAGGCAGGTACATGACATTGTTACCGCCGCTCTGCTGGTCGATCACCATCTTGCTCGCATTGCTGAATACCTGCTCCATGGTTTCAAGGTACAGGCGATCCCGCGTGATACCCGGCGCCTTGGAATATTCGTTCAATACCTGGTCGAATCGCGCGGTTTCCCCGTCAGCCCGCGCTATGGTCGCCGCCTTGTAGGCTTCGGCCTCCTGGATGATCCTTGCCGAAAAGCCTCTCGCCTTGGGAATGATATCATTGGCATAAGCCTCGGCGAGGTTCTTGAGACGCTCCTCGTCCTCCCGGGCGCGCACCACATCCGCAAAAGCATCCTGGACCTGTTCGGGCGGTTGCGCGTCCTGCATTTCAACGGTCACGATATTGATGCCGGTTTCATACCGGTCAAGGATTTCCTGTACCAGGCTCTTGGTTTCCGACGCCAGCTGGGCGCGACCTTCCGTAATGGCGAAATCCATCGTGCTACGCCCCACGATTTCACGTATCGCGCTCTCCGTCGCCTGCCTGACCACATCATCGGCCAGCTCCCGTGAGTTGTATTCGCTGACGTTGAACAGCAGGTCGGTGGGATCCTTGATATCGTACTGGACCGCAAGCTGTATGTGAATGATGTTTTCGTCCTGGGTCAGCATGAGGGCTTCCTTCGGCACATCCTGCTTGCCCCTGGTGCCTTCCCGGTATCCGACCTGGACCGTGTTCTCCTTCTGGGTGTTGACGATTTCCACGGATTCTATGGGATTCGGTATGTGCCAGTGCAATCCTGCGTCATTGGTTTCCAGGTACTTGCCAAAGCGCAGTTCTATGGCCTGCTCGCCCTGATCGACCGTGTAGAAGCCGGTAAAAACCCAGAATCCGAGACCTATGAGCAGCAATATCAGGATCGGACCCTTCCCAGGCATCCTGCCGGTCCCGCCGCGGCCGGAATCCCTGTCGTCACCGCCGCCGTTGCGTTTTCCGCGCGAGAACAGGTTATCCATGCGATCCCTGGCCTGTCGGAATATTTCATCCAGATCCGGAGGACCCTGATCGCCTGCGCCGCCTCTGCGTCTTCTCTGACCCCAGGGGTCATCCCCATTATTGCCGGAGCCCGGCTGATTCCAAGGCATTGATCGTTTCTCTTTCGTTTATGGATGTATGGCAGTTGACGAGTTTGATTGTATCACATAGCAAGACGGTGAAAGACAAGCAGAAAACGACTGCGACATGATTCGCCCGGCCCGTCCGACGCCATTTCCCTGCCTGACTGCTGTCCAGATAGTGGTGAAATCACAAGATGCAGGTACATGTCTGCGAACACTACGTCAGCGAAGCTTGCGGGCAAGTGTGTTCCTTCCCCAGCCGAGCAGCCTTGCCGCCTGCTGCTTGTGCCCGCCCGTTATTCTCATCGCCTCTTCCGCCAGCAGCTGATCAATCTCCCCGGACAGGTCGAGAGCCACATCGACTTCTCCGTCACGGAGCCTTTTCGACAATTCCCTTCTCAGCCCCTGTTTCCATTGTCCGGATCCGGGCGAATCGCTGGACTCGATCATGTATCCCGGCAAATCGGAAATCCGGACCGTATCTCCCACGCTCAGCAGGCACAACTGGTACACCAGATTCTCAAGCTCCCGGACGTTGCCCGGCCATGCATAGGATCTGAATACCGCGATCACCTCGTCCTCGAACCGTTTCCTCGTGGCGTGACAATCCGAATCCATCCTGCCCAGAAAGTGCCTGACAAGCCCGTCAATATCCTCCGGCCTTTCACGCAGGGGCGGCATCTTCAGTGACAGGACATTGAGCCGATGGAACAGATCGTTCCTGAACCTTCCTTCCCTGACCAGGCGGTCCAGATCCTGGTTGGTGGCCGCAATAATGCGAACGTCCACGGAAATTTCCCGTGTCCCGCCAACCCGATAGAAGCTCCCTTCCGACAGCACGCGCAGCAACCGGGTCTGCAGAACGGTCGGCATATCGCCGATCTCATCAAGAAACAAGGTGCCCTGATGCGCCTGCTCAAACCGACCTATGTGACGATCATGCGCACCGGTAAATGCCCCTTTCTCATGTCCGAAGAGTTCCGATTCAAGCAGTTCTGACTGGATGGCAGGCGTATTGATGGCCACGAGAGGCTGTCGGCTTCTGCCACTGTTGTCATGGATCGCTCTGGCAACCAGTTCCTTTCCCGTTCCCGATTCCCCGCGCACCAGTACACTCATCCCGGAATCGGCGATCCGGCCGATAAAGCGAAAGACCGCCTGCATGGCCGGGCTGTCACCCATCATCAGGCCGGCACGGGACGGGCTGGTTCCGGCATCATCTTCGGGAGAAGCCGCCTGGCTCAGGCCGCGGGAAACCACCTCCAGCAATTCCTCCATATCAAACGGCTTGGTCAGGTATTCATAGGCGCCGTGCCTGTATGCCTTCACGGCACTGTCCAGGTCTCCGAAAGCCGTCATGATGACAACCGGCAGGCCTGCGCATCGCCCATGGACCGCGTCAAGCAGTTCGAACCCATGCATCTCTCCCATGCGAAGGTCGGAAACCACCAGTGCCGGAACATCCGTACCGAGCGCTTCCACTGCGACTTCCGCGCTGTCAAATGTCCGGACCCTGTGTCCCGCGCGCTCGAGCGCCTTCTCCACGACCCACAGCATGGAACTGTCATCGTCAACCACCCAGATATCATTCATCATCCGACTCCCCTGCAAGACCAAGATACACGCTGAACGTGGTATGTCCGGGAGTGTTCTGCAACGTTACGACTCCCCCATGACTGCGTACTATTTCAGCGGTAATGGCGAGCCCCAGGCCACTTCCGTCCGGCCTTCCGGAGATCATCGGATCAAAGATGTATTCCGCCAGCTCCCGGTCAATCCCCGGACCGCTGTCGATGATATCCACGCGTGCAACCTGCCGGTATCCGCCTGATACCAGAACCTGTCGCGTGATCCGCGAACGGAAGGTGATCAGGCCGACATCCTCCTGTTGCCGAAGGGACTGGGCAGCGTTGCGGGCAATATTCAGGACAGCCTGTATCAGCTGGTCTTCGTTACCGCAGATATCCGGCAGACTGGGGTCATAATCGGTCTGAACCTGATACCGGCCATCGGACTCGGCAACGATCAGGGCCCTCACATGCTCCAGGACACAGTGGATGTTCAGGGAACGCCTGGCGCCCGGAGAGGCCGATGCCTGCATTGACCCGACCAGCCGGGAGAGGCGGTCCGTTTCCCGGGTGATTACGGAAATGTAGGGTGCCAGGCCGGACTGTCCGAGTTCCTGTCCCAGCAGCTGTGCTGCACCCCGGATGCCGCCGAGCGGATTGCGGATCTCGTGCGCCAGCCTGCGTACCAGGTTGACTCCATGAAAGCTCCGCTCGCTGGTCACCAGACTGGCTCCGCGATCAACCAGTTCCAGCAGCACCCGTGGCCCATCCGAGGTGGTCACGGGTTGCAGGAAACAGTCCACGCTGCGGGTTTTCCTGGTACGGGGGAATATCATCTCCACATCGTAAAGACGAACTCCCGCACCCTGATCAAGCGTTGTCTCGCAGGATGTGCCAAGGGTGGAATCACGGGTACCGGAACGGGGTAGCAGTGCGAACTGCTCCACATGTCGATTACGCGCCCGCTCAAGGCTTTCGCCCAGCAGGGACTCGGCCGACTCGTTCAGGTACCGGACACCGCATGCCTTGTCCAGCACCACCACCGCCGTTGTCAGGTAATCCGGCAGCGAATGATGCTCCATCATGCGTGCTGACAAGGCAGCGTCCCGGTCGGACGTCCCGCAATGGCGGGACGTCCGACAAACCGCTAGACGCTGTAGTACATGTCGAATTCCGCAGGATGGGTGGACATTCTCATCCGGTTCACATCCTCCATCTTCAGATCAATGTAGGCATCTATGGCGTCGTTGCTGAATACGCCACCAGCCAGCAGGAACTCCCGATCCGCATCCAGCGCTTCAAGCGCCAGGTCAAGGCCATGTGCAACCGTCGGAATATTGGTTTCCTCTTCCGGGGGCAGGTCATACAGATCCTTGTCAGAGGGGCTGCCGGGATGAATCTTGTTCTGGATGCCGTCCAGTCCCGCCATCAGCATGGCCGAGAAGGCCAGGTAAGGATTGGCCGTGGAATCCGGGAAACGTATCTCGATCCGGCGGCCCTTGGGATTCGAGACAAATGGAATCCTGCACGACGCCGAACGGTTTTTCGCGGAATACGCCAGCAGTACCGGAGCCTCGAACCCGGGTACCAGCCGCTTGTAGCTGTTGGTGCTGGCGTTGGCAAAGGCATTGATGGCCCTGGCATGCTTGAAGATGCCTCCTATGTAGTACAGCGCCTCGTCGCTCAGGCCTCCATACCCGTCGCCGGCAAAGACATTTTCGTCACCCAGGAATACCGACTGGTGAACATGCATGCCGGATCCGTTGTCGCCGACAATCGGCTTCGGCATGAAAGTGGCGGTCAGGCCATTGGCGTGCGCCACGTTATGCACGACATACTTGTAGACCTGCACCTCGTCGGCCTTGCGCACCAGGGTATTGAACGCCATGCCGATCTCGCCCTGCCCGGCGGTTCCCACCTCGTGATGATGCACCTCGATGTTCAATCCCATTTCCTGCATGACCGTGCACATTTCACTGCGCACATCGAACTGGCTGTCGACCGGGGGAACGGGGAAGTAACCACCTTTCACGCCGGGTCGATGCCCGGTATTGCCATCGTCATACCTTTTGGCGCTGTTCCAGGCAGCCTCGGAGGAATCCACCTCGTAGAAGGTCTTCCCCATGTCATTTCCCCAGCGCACCGCGTCAAACAGGAAAAATTCATTTTCCGGGCCGAAATATGCCTTGTCTCCGATTCCTGTGGACGCAAGGTAGGCCTCCGCGCGACGGGCGATGGACCGGGGGTCCCGACCGTAGCCCTGCATGTCGGCAGGTTCAATGACATCACACCGTATGTTGAGTGTGCACGCTTCCGCGAACGGATCCAGCACGGCACTGTCCAGGTCCGGCATCAGGATCATATCGGACTCGTTGATTCCCTTCCAGCCGGAGATCGAAGAACCGTCAAACATCTTGCCATCCTCAAACAGATCCTCGTCAACAACGGTGGTCGGCACGGTAACGTGCTGCTCCTTGCCCTTGGTGTCGGTAAATCTCAGGTCAACGAATTTCACGTCTTTGTCCCTGATCAATTGCAGTGTGTCTTGTTCAGACATAGTTCAACCTCAATAGTTATGAATCCGGCCAGGAGCCGGAGGAAATTGATAGATAGTGAGCGATGCTCTCCTGATGTTTTAACTGTAGCAAAATGCGTGCCAGATTGTAATGCCGCGACATGCAACGATCTGTCGACACAGGTCGTCTGCAACATCGTCCGGGCCGCACCCGGAAGGTGCAGCGTCAGCACTTCCTGCACCGTTTCCGGGCAGGACCACTCATGAGGAAGAATGCCGAAATACCAGGATCCGGTTATTGGCGGGCATCTGCGCCGAACCTGCAAGCCGAAGATCATTGTCTGCAGCCAGTCGCTCGACTGCCCTGTCATCCCGTATGCCCATGGAAGGATCCTGGCTGTTCAGGTACTGGTCAAACCGGGCATTGCTGGGGCTCGTGTATTCGCCATCACGGTTGAACGGGCCGTACAGCACGAAGCAGCCCCGGTGCGCGAGAACCGATGCGACTCCCCGGAACATGTCGCAAACCGATTTCCAGCACATGATATGTGTCGTGTTCGCCGTATAGACCCCATCGACGGGAAGACGGATCGCAGCCCAGTGGGCGGGCTCCGAGACATCGAGTTCAGCCGGCGGGCCGGCATTCGGCAGATGCGCCTGTTCCAGTCTGGTCCTTATGCCCGGCAGATTCTCCTGGCGATCACTGGCCTGCCAGGAAAGATGGGGGAGTTGCCGTGCGAAGTGGACAGCATGCTGGCCGGTGCCCGACCCGATCTCAAGAACCGATACGGACTGCGCAAAACAGTCCCCGAGCACCTCGAGAATGGGCTCCTTGTTGTTTTCCGCAGCCTGGCTGTATGGCAGGGCCGTCATCCCGCCCCTCCCTGAGCCCTGCGAGCCCAGTCGTGCTGCTCCCGGACAATCTGGCAGACATCCGAGTTGGCAACCTGCTTGTCAAGCAGACCCTGGGCGATCAGGCTCAATCCACCGCTTGCCAGGGCCGCCCCAAGCGCCAGACCGGTCTTGAACAATCCCCCGGAATCGGTGCCGATTTCCGGGCGCTTGATCGTTCCGCCAACCCTGACCATCTTGGCCAGGGTGTTGGTATTGATCCCCAGGCCCCTGCGCGCCTTGGAAGCGAAAACAATTTCCAGTTGCTCATTCGAAAGATCGATCTGACCGCCCCCTATCAACGTGAAATCATCGAACTTGATCGCCATCCCCTTGTCTGCACGCGCCACTCCGTTCTCGACCTGCAGAAAGAAGGCGCCGCACTCGGCCTTTATCCATTCACTGTTCGTGGTCCAGATCCTGGCAGAATCGAGTACCCCGAGCAGAAAATCCGCACTCAGCAGACGCAGGATCCCGCCCCTGACCCTGGCATCGTCCACATCAAGATATATCTGCCCATCAGCCGCTGCGGCCATCTCCGATACCGTTTCTCCTGAACCGGACAGGTCCAGATCCACGGAAAATGTCCCCTGCTGGGCCTGCTGTTCCAGCAGGTCGGGCAGTATCCCCATATCCACTCCTTCACCATGAAGCCTCACGCGTGAATCCCAGCGACCCTGCCGCCTGTCCAGATTCATGTGCAGGACAAGCGGATGTGTATCGCTCAACCCGCTTATCCGCGCCTCCATCGATCCTTCCAGGGTCCGGATGCTTCCATCCAGTCGCCTCAGGTTGAGCAACCGGTTACGGAAGTTGTCGATATCAAGCTCCAGATCCATGTCCGCCAGATCAACCCATTCCAGTCCGATCGGATCGACGGGAAATACCCGATCCGTTTTTTCCGGTGGTTCCAGCATTCGCGTCAGATCCAGGCTGCGGGCGGAAATCCGGCCGGATATCCTCTGCCTTGCCGGATCGGCCTGTGCAGTGCCGAGCCGCAGTCTTGCCGTCAGATCGTCCCCTGCAACGGAAAGATCGAGATCAAGCCTATGTTCGCTGCCCTCACCGGTTATCACCAGTTCTCCCCGGACGGGAATGTCGGTATTCAGGCTGGAACCGGAAAAGCCGTACAGGTCGGCCAGGGTGTCCCCGCTGAAACGGACTGTCATCCTCTTTACGCGAAACGGATCCATGCTCTTCAGGGCGCCCTGCGCGCTGACTGAGAAATGGCTGCCCCGGACCGACAGGTCCAGATCACCCACCTGCACCCGGTCGGGATGGATTTCCACCCGGGTGCGGGCTTCCAGATTGCCCCGAAGAAAGGGAAACCGCCCGATCCACTGCTGAAAACGCTCATCCTGTTCCATGCTGATGGAACCCGAAAGCAGCAGTTCCAGCACACCGCTTCTACGCGGCGTGTTGAACTCGGAAACATGGCCCGTCACCGTTACATCGTGGGTCTTCGAAAGGCTGCTCAATTCCAGCCCCTCCAGCGTGTACCGGATCTTCCCGGACTGGTCGGCAGACGCGGAAAGGGCGCCCCGAGCTGAAAGCGGAAACAGAAAACCGATCTCGTCCAGAACACCCGGATCACCCAGATAATGCCCGAGAAGGGACGGGTCGGCGATTTCCGACCGGAATGCAAGATCAAGGGGCAAATCCGGTCCGTTGAGCGCCAGGGTTCCGGACACCTCTGCAGTCAAGGCCTCGCCCGCGACCGACAGCACGAGATTCTCAAGGCGGAACAGACCCTCACCCGAACCGACCAGTTCCGCAGAACCGGCAAACCTTGCGGCCTGCAGGAATTCCGTATCCAGCAAATCCGCAAGCCTGCCGAGTGAATCCCCACTGACCCCGAACCGTATCCGCAGGCTTTCAGGACGTGCCGGTTCGGGATACAGGCCCATGCCGCTCAGGACGAGGCCTGGCGCGGAACCATCGATCCTTATATGGTCCACACGCGAAATACCGTCTTCAATGGACCATTCGGCCTGGACCAGCAGGCTGGCGTCAGACAGCCGGTCAGAACCGGTCAGTTCTTCCAGGGCGGCGCCATCAAGAGAACTGCTCAACGAGATCGTCCCGGACATGTCCCTGCCGATACCGTGGAGCACTCCCTCTCCTAACAGCCAGATATCACTGGTCGTGCTTGATCCGCCCCGAATCCACAGATCTCTCGTTTCAAGCTGCCCGGACTTCCAGTACAGGTCGGCTTCTGCCGACAAGGGCGGAAAGGCATGCAGGAATTCCGGGATTGTCGAAGCCTCCGGCTGCATCTTCAACTCCAGCTTTGCCGGGGTTTTCCAGTCTCCCAGCGGATTGCCGATCGTGCCGGAAATATCGGCGATGATTTCACGTGTCATGACACGACCGTGCGACAAGACCAGTTCCATCGCTCCTGCCGCACCCGAGACACTGCCCCGGACATCCACCTCCATCCAGCCCCCGACGTACGGCATTTCCAGAACACCGGGCTCCGTAACCGATCCGCTCAACGCGACCTCCAGCGAGATGTCCTGCCAGTTCCTGACCCGGCCTACCCGCCCATGTATCCGAAGCCCGAGCCCGGAACCGGAACCCTGGATGTCCACTTCCCTGAGCTGCATGGAATCGAATGCGCCCTCCTGAACGACATGCACCTCACCAGTCAGCGCGGGAAACTCAAACCCCGTGACCAAGGGCAGTCCCTCCAGGCTCACGAGGTCTGCCCGTATCCTCATGTCCAGGCCCCGGCCATGCAATGCATCATGAATCCGGCCGGATACTGTCACCCGGTTTGACCTGTTTCCGACGTGTCCGGACAATTCCAGGGGTATCGTCTGGCCGGAAATGATCTGCGATATCCCTCCTGCGCTTCCGGAAAACTCCATCTGCGTACCCTGGACCGTCGTGTGAACGTGAAGTCCTGTAGAACCGTCAAGGCGCACATCCAGATCCGCCTCGTGCAGTAACAGGCTCCAGCCTGTTCCTCCCGAACCACCGACCACCTCAGTATCGGTAATCAGGATGGAATCAAGTAGCCACAACACGCCGCCGATTGCACCTGCTATCGGCTCGTCCCGAGCCGGAGTGCCCCCTTCCCCCTGACCGAGAACGATCCTGGCTCCTGCCACTTCCAGGGAGAAGACGGCCGGCCCGGCAGTGACCAGCTTGTGCAGGGACAGTTTCAGCGTGATGCGGTCTGCCCGGAACCCGGGCTGCGATGCCCGCCTGATCCGTATGCCTTCCATACGTATTTCAGGCTGCAGCCCCCATTCCACATCAGCAGAATCCAGCGTGACTTCGTGTTCAGTGACCTCGCTGACAAGGCGGGTAATCCAGGCTCTTTCATCCGACTGGTCGACAATGACCAGAACAAGATACGGCATGGACAGCAACACGACCAGGACCAGTCCCGCCAGGACACCGACTCTTTTCAGGGTCACTGGATACCACCCTCCCCTGTCTGAAGACGGCACACCATGGAATCCGGGGGATGTCCGGACGGCAGGGTGAAATGCTTCATGGGCCTTCGGATGGCAATATCATGGCAGGTGGATCATTGTCATGGACAAATGCATATGCCCTTGCTGGCTACATTGTTTCCGGAATTCCCGAACACGATCACCATTCTCAATCTCCGGCTCCGGAAAATCCTCTGCCAGCGCGGCATGGAGAATCTCCCGATTAGCGGAACATCAGCATGACAAACCGTCCACATGACGTCAAGGACATGCACACGGCGAATCCTAACATGTTACAGTGCATGCGCCAGATGCCGGAAGCGGTCATGCGGGCCGGTTTGTCTGCATATTGTTTCCCGGCCACGTATCCGCATCTCAATAGCTGATATAATCCGGAAAGTAATGTTTGCTTGTCATGAAGTTATGGCATTGGAAGCAAGACTGCAATTCACACCCCGCTCATGAACATCCAGACCATTTCCATGCCCGAAGCAAAACGGCACCGGAAACCGGTCAACCGGAAAAAGCTGCGCAAGCGACTCCGCCGCAGGATCGGCCAGGCTATTGAAGACTACCACATGATCCAGCAGGGCGACCGCATCATGGTCTGTGTTTCGGGGGGCAAGGACTCCTATACCCTGCTCGATATGCTGCTGGACCTCAGGAGCCGCGCTCCCATAGATTACGAGATCATTGCGGTAAACATGGACCAGAAGCAGCCCGGTTTTCCGGAACATGTCCTGCCCGAGTACCTGCAATCACTCGGAATTCCGTTTGACATCATCGAACGGGACACCTACAGCGTGGTGAAGAAACTGATACCGGAGGGCAAGTCCATGTGCAGCCTGTGCTCCAGGCTGCGCCGGGGAACATTATACGGCTATGCCGAAGCCCACGGAATCAGCAAGATCGCCCTGGGCCATCATCGTGAGGACATCATGGAAACCCTGTTCCTCAACATGTTTCATCAGGGCTCACTCAAGGCCATGCCACCGATCCTGAGGAGCGACAACGGCAGGAATGTCGTGATCCGTCCACTGGCGTACTGTTCGGAACGGGATATCGCGCGTCATTCACACTACGAGGGATATCCCATCATACCCTGCAATCTGTGCGGTTCACAAGACAACCTGCAACGCCAGAAGGTCAAGGAAATGCTGCACGCCTGGGAAGGCCATCCCGGCAGGATAGAGAACATATTCCGCAGCATGTTCCATGTTTCACCCTCCCAGCTCTCCGACAAGAGGCTTTTCGATTTCGACCAGTTCGCGAACGGCAATCGACCCTGAGTCATCGTGACCCGGCCAGGCCAGCCCGGTCGCCGGGCTATCGATCCGGATCCTCCACCTGTTCACTCAGCTTCTTCAGCAGTGCCTGCTGGTCCTCAAGCCTGGCCTTGAGCCTGTCGCGCTGCTGCTGGGAAACCTCCACGACCTCCTGCAGGGACTGGTAGGCAATGCGGTCTGTCTGGATTTGCCGCTTGACCAATTGCAGGGTATTGTTGAGACGATTGTTCTGGCCTTCCAGCTCGTCAACATGTGTCTCGAGCTCGGCAATCCTGGCGGACAACCTGTCCTTCGCCTCCGAAAACGACCGCTCATAAAACACGCCGCCTGCAAAACTCGTCAACAACAGGACGATGATGCTGGCTATGCGAATCATGACTCAAGGGACCAGGGCAATGCCTTCCAGTCCCTCCGTCTCCCTGAACCCGGCCATGACATTCATGTTCTGTATCGCCTGCCCGGCAGCGCCCTTCACCAGATTGTCTTCCACACACAGGATCGTGATGATCCGGCCGCCCTGCGGTCTGTGCAGCGCCATGCGGCAGCAGTTCGAACCCCGCACACTGCGGGTATCCGGATGGGCGCCGGGAACCAGTACCCTGACGAACGGTTCCTGGTCATAACGATCCGTGTATGCCCCATGCAGTGTCTCGACGGACATCGCCTGCGCATGTGCATTCAGGCGGGCGTAAAGTGTGGCATGTATGCCGCGGACAATCGGCAGCAGATGGGGAGTGAAGACGAGGTCCACGGGCTGGTTCGAAACATCGCCGAGCCCCTGCATGATTTCAGGCAGGTGCCGATGGCCTGAAGCGGCATAGGCCCTGAAAGAATCCGAGATTTCGGAGAACGCCGTGCCCAGATCGGCCTTTCTTCCCGCCCCGGATACCCCGGACTTGGCATCGGCAATCAGGGAATCCGGTTCAACCAGGCCACATTCAAGCAGGGGCAGGAAACCGAGCTGGATACAGGTCGGGTAGCATCCGGGATTCGCCACCAGACGCGCACTGCCCAACCGTGACCGGCAGACCTCGGTCAGGCCGTACACGGCCTGGTCGACCAGTTCCGGGCAATCATGCGACATGCCGTACCACCTCTCCCATGTATCGATATCCCGTATCCTGAAATCGGCAGACAGATCAATCAGGCGCACACCGGCATCAAGCAGCCGCGGGGCATGCCGCATCGCCACCCCGTTCGGCGCAGCACTGAACACGAAGTCACAGCCGGACAGATTCGCCTCTGCAGGATCCGTGAAGACCAGTTGATGCACATCCTCGAGTGAAGGGAACAGTTCCCCGACCGGTCGGCCTGCCTGTTCGCGGGACGTGATCGTCTGAACGCTGACGCCGGGATGCCGGGCCAGCAGGCGAAGCAGTTCAACCCCGGTGTAACCGGTACCCCCTATGATTCCGACCTTCATGACCAGTCACACAAGCCCGAACAGCCCCTCGAGGTCATTCCATCGCTTCCAGGCTGGTCTTGTCGAACACCCGGTTCCTCGCGGTATCAATGGAGATGATCCTGCGCGCCGCAAGATCAAGCATGCACTGGTCCATGGTCTGCATGCCCAGCGACTGGCTGGTCTGCATGACCGAATACAGCTGGGGAACCTTGTTTTCCCGAATCAGGTTCTTGATGGCGGGCGTGTTGATCATGACCTCCCATGCAGCCACCCTGCTGCCGGAAAGCCTTCTCAGCAGGACCTGGGATATTACCCCGACCAGGGACTCGGACAGCATGGTGCGGATCATTTCCTTCTCATTGCCCGGAAATACATCAATGATCCTGTTTACCGATTTTGCCGCGGAACTCGTATGCAGGGTGGCCAGCACCAGATGACCGGTTTCCGCCGCCGTCAAGGCCAGTCGTATCGTTTCCAGGTCACGCATTTCCCCCACCAGGATGACATCCGGGTCTTCTCGCAGGGCCGATCTGAGGGCTGCTTCGAAGCCGTGGGTGTGCCGACCGAGTTCCCTCTGGTTGATGATGCAGCTCTTTGCAACATGTACGAATTCGATCGGGTCCTCGATCGTGAGGATATGCCCCCGGCGGTTCTCGTTGATGTGATTGACCATTGCAGCAAGGGTCGTCGACTTGCCCGACCCGGTCGGGCCAGTTACCAGGATCAGACCCCTGTGCTCCATTGCCAGGGAAGTGAATATCCTGGGGGCATCCAGCACATCGAGCGACAAGACACTGGACGGTATTGTTCTGAAGACTGCGGATGAGCCACGCATCTGGCGAAAGGCATTGACACGGAACCGGGCCACCGTGGGAAGTGAAATGGCAAAGTCCGTTTCAAGGAATTCCTTGTACTGCTTGCGTTCCGATTCGTTCATCAGCGATATCAGCATGCCCTCGACCCTTTCCGCCGAAAATGGCTCGAGATCTATCGGCTTCACTTCACCGTCAATCCTGATAAAGGGCGACATGCCGGAGCACAGATGGAGATCGGAAGCCTTGTTTTTCACTGCTATCTCCAGCAGTTTATGGATCAGCTCCAGCTCTTTATTGGTCCGTTCCAATTCGCCTTCTCCGCATCAGGTGCAAGGGAGTGAAATTCAATAATTGTCGAGTTCTGATAAAATCACCGAAATGGCAGGACATCGTATTCACAAACAGGGCGGACTGCCAGATGCCAAGTATATCTGCATTTTTGCAAGAAAGTCAGCTACATGTACAGACAACCAGGCGGAACCTGTGGCGGGTAGCCAATCCAGCCTGACCCGGCGCTATCGGGAAACCTGCACATGTATCGAGTCCCTGGCTGACCGGTATCGACGCTCACCCGACTCGATCACCCTGGTTGCGGTCAGCAAGCGCCACAGCGCCGACGATGTGTTCAGGATCGCATGCATGGGACATCGGCATTTCGCCGAGAGCTTTGTACAGGAAGGGGCTGGGAAAATTGCCGAGGTTTGCCGCAGGCTGGAAACGGCAGGGCTGGGCACGAAACTGACCTGGCATTTCATCGGACACATACAAAGCAGGAAGTGCCGTGATATCGCACACATGTTTGACTGGGTGCATACGATAGAAAGCGACAGGGTCGCGAACCGCCTGAACCGCTTCCGCGAGGGACTCGGGCCGCTCAATGTCCTGATACAGATGAACCTGCAGCATGAACCCGGGAAATCCGGCATATCGGAAGACCGGCTCGAGGATCTGGTCCGGTCGGTCTCCGCCCAGCCCAATCTGAAGCTTCGGGGACTGATGATCATCCCGCGGCCGGAAGGGAATCCTTCAGAACAGCGGAAGATCTTCCGCAGGATGAGCGCCCTGTTGCTGCAGGACCGGATACGGCCTTACGGACTGGACCAGTTGTCCATGGGCATGTCCGGGGATCTGGAAGCGGCCATAGCCGAGGGAGCAACCATGGTTCGTCTTGGCACGGCAATATTCGGCCCGAGACCGGACCAGTCGAGGTAAAACAACGGAAAACCGGAAATCATGAAACCTGCCATTTCATTCATCGGCGGCGGCAACATGGCACGCAGCATCATCGGCGGCCTGATCGCGTCGGGATTCGAACCTGATCGTATCCACGTTTCGGACCCCCAGGCCGACCAGCGCCGATTGCTGGAATCACGGTTCAAGGTGACAGCCAGCCCGGACAATGCGAGTTGCGTGACCGCAAACCGGATACTGGTGCTGGCCGTCAAGCCCCAGGTCATGCAACAGGCACTTGCATCGGTGCAACGCGAACTTCTCGCGCATCGACCGATGCTGATTTCCATAGCGGCGGGCATCAGGATTCGTGACATGCTCCGCTGGGCGGGTTGCGAACTGCCGCTGATTCGGGCCATGCCCAATACCCCGGCACTGGTCAATTGCGGTGTGTCCGGCCTGTTCGCCAACACACTTGCCGAAGCAGGGCACAGGAAAACCGCCGAGCAGATCATGCAGTCCGTCGGCGCCGTCGTGTGGCTGGACCGCGAACGCGATATCGATACCGTTACCGGCATATCCGGCAGCGGACCGGCCTATTTCTTCCGGCTCATGGAAATCATGATGGAAAGCGCCCGGGAACATGGGCTGGATGCGGAAGCTGCCCGGACACTGGTCCTTGAGACGGCGCGGGGAGCCGCCAGGCTCGCCGTGAACGACCCGGCTCCGCCAAGCGATCTCAGGCGGCAGGTGACGTCCCCCAGGGGAACCACCGAGGCAGCGCTGAAGCGCATGGAGGAACAGGGGATCGAAATGATCGTAAAATCGGGTATCGATGCTGCAATACACCGCTCCGACGAACTGGCAACACAGCTGGGAGACACGTAAATGCCCTACATCCAGAACGCACTGAGTTTCACCATACAGACAATTCTGGGTCTGTATCTGGTCGTTGTTGTCCTGCGGCTGGTGTTCCAGTCGCTGCGGGCAAATCACCGGAATCCTGTCTGCAGGATGGTCATTACGCTGACCGATCACCCATTGCGGGTTTTCCGGCTGTTCACGCCGGACCTGTTCAGGATCGATCTGGCCTGCATCCTGCTTGCAGTCGCGGTCGGTCTGGTGAAAACGCTCCTGCTGGCGTATCTGTCCGGATTTCCGGTACGCATCTCCGGCGCGCTCGCCCTGTCGGTATCGGAGGTTCTCAGCATCGCGACCTGGATCCTGATCTGGGCGATCCTGATCAGTGCCGTGCTGAGCTGGATCAGCATCCAGCGCCACCATCCCCTCGCCCAGCTCGTCGAGGAGATTGCATCGCCGGTACTGCGACCGTTCAGGCGCATCCTGCCGTCCCTGGGCGGTCTGGACCTCTCGCCCATACTGGCGCTGCTGGCGCTCAACCTCGTACTGGGACTGGTGGTGCACCCGATACAGGATCTCGGACGAGGACTGCTTGTCTGATCTTCCACAGACAGCCCGCACAGGCGCACGGCTTCCCACCGGGGAATCGCACATGATCCTGACCGGGTGCGTTGCGGTCGTGCTGACCCTGCCCCATGCGGCGGCCCGGGCCAATCCACATCGCACCGGATGCATTTCCCGCACAATAACGGGAACCCATGCATTGCTTCCTATACGTCCAGCCTTCTGGCGACCAGAACGACAAGAAGGATCACGGGGATCCCCAGGGCGGCAGTGAACAGGAAGAACTGGCCGTAACCCATGGTATCCACCATGCTGCCGGAGTAACCGCCAAGTATCTTCGGGATCAGGGTCATGAACGAGGTGAAGATGGCGAACTGCATGGCCGAGAAGCGGACATTGGTCAGGGCGGAGAGAAACGCGACAAAGGCGGCACTCGCCAGTCCGCCGCTGATGTTGTCCGCTCCGATCACCAGATACAGCAGCATGAGGCTCTGACCGGCCTGCGACAGCAGCATGAACAGCAGGTTGGTGGCGGCCGCCATGACGGCGCCCAGCAGGAGGATTTTCACTACCCCGGCCCTGACCGCGAGGATGCCGCCCAGAAATCCGCCGATCAGGGTCATCCACAATCCGAAGAGCTTCGAGGCGGTGGCGATCTGGGACTTGGTGTACCCCATATCCTGGTAGAATACGTTCGATATCACACCCATCACGATATCGGAGATCCGGTAGCATCCGACCAGCAGCAGCAGCAACGCAGCGAAACCCACCCCGTAGCGCCCGAAGAAATCCATCACCGGATCGAGATAGAGGCGTTTCACGACAGCCCGGGATACCAGCCTGGCGCGAATCAGCACCATCGCCACCAGCAAGGAGCCTGACAGGGCGCACAACAGCCGGATGAATTCGGATACTGCACCGCCAAGCGCCCTGTTCCCGGACATTTCCTTCAGGGCTGCCGAAACCTGTCCGGCAATCCCGGATGTCCAGGTGTAGGCGAAGATGAACGCCGCCACGCAGCAGACGAACAGGGTCACCACCTGGACATGCTGTCCGGCAACCGTTTCCCCGACCTCCCCGGATACCGCAGGTTCGGGAATGCTCAGGGTGGTTACCACCCCGATCAGCATGCAAAGGGCCATGACCATGTACGACCAGCTCCAGGCCGTATAGGAATAGCTTTCCATGGTTGAACCAAATCCGTCGGCAAGAAACAGGGCGCCGGCCCCCGCAACCAGCATGCCGGTCCGGTATCCGGCAATATAGGTCGAAGACATCAGGGCCTGCAGCTGCGGTTCCGCGGATTCGATCCGGTAGGCATCGATCACGATATCCTGGGTGGCGGAGGAAAACCCCAGCATGACGGCCGCGATGGCAAGCCATGCCAGGTTCTGCTGACTGACTGCCGGATCAATGGAGGCCATCAGCATGATGGCAACGATTACCATGCACTGTGCAAGCAGTATCCAGGCCCTTCTCCTGCCCAGCACCCGCGTCAGGAATGGCAACGGAAGACTGTCGACCAATGGAGCCCAGACGAACTTGAAGGAATAGCCGAGCGCCGCCCAGCTGAAGAAGGTCACGACCGAGCGCTCCATGCCGGCCTCCCTTAGCCACAGGGACAACGAGGAGAAAATCAGCAGCAGGGGCAACCCCGCCGAAAACCCGAGAAACAGCATGGTGATGACGCGCGGGTGCAGAAACGTCCGTAACGAGCTGTTCCATCCCGTATCCGGATTCCCGTTGCCGGCGCTGCTTGTTGTATCATTTGTGACCAAGGGCAAACCAGTTGGTTTCAGTCAGCGACCGGAATTTCCATGCATGCTGGCAGACATGTCTTCAATCCACATGCGGAGCTCACCCAATGAAAGATTATCAGGCTGACTTTCTTGAATTATGCCTTGAAAACGACGTTCTGCTTTTCGGGGAGTTTACCCTGAAATCGGGGCGCGTGAGCCCGTATTTCTTCAATGCCGGAAAATTTGACAACGGCCGGTTGCTGGAACAATTGGCCGTCGGCTATGCACGGCTCATCGCGGAGAACCTCGGAAGCCGGGTGATGCTGTATGGCCCTGCCTACAAGGGCATCCCCCTGGTCGCCGCCACGGCAGTGAACCTGTCGGCACGACACGGCCTTGAAATCGACTATGCGTACAACCGGAAGGAGATCAAGGACCATGGAGAAGGAGGAGTCACGGTCGGCGCCGATATCAGGGGGGAGGTGGTAATCATCGATGATGTCATCACTGCGGGAAACTCAGTCTACGAATCGGCCCGTATCATAGGGCAGTCCGGAGCAAGGGTCCGCGCCGTCGTCATCGCCCTGGACCGCCAGGAAGTCGCGCAGGGCAAGCGGCTTTCAGCCGTGCAGGAAGTCGAGGACAGGTTGGGCACCCGCGTCTACTCCCTGATACAGCTTGAAACCCTGATTGAATATCTCGAAGCGACCGACCGATTCAGATCCCACGCTCCGCGCGTTGCGGCATACCGGGAGGAATACGGACTGAAAACCTGACGGGACATCCGGTTACATGCCATCCGGAGCAGGCGCCATGACGGAATCTTCCGGGATCGGACATCAGGATCCGTAACGGCACCGGCACAGGTAGAACCGTGGCTTGTTCATCAGGAGAAGCCGCATGCGATTCCCCCGCACGTACGGACAGCGGGCATCACAGCACACTACCGTCCTGTTCTCCAGTACGGATGCGAATCGCCGTTTCCAGGCTGTATACGAAAATCTTCCCGTCACCAAGTTTCCCGGTGCGGGCAACCTGGACAATCGTGTCTATCACCTGATCCATCCGCTCATCCGTCACGGCTATTTCCAGCTTGACCTTGGGTATGAAGTCAACCGTATACTCCGCACCCCGATACAGTTCGGTGTTTCCCTTCTGGCGCCCGAATCCCTTGACCTCGGTAACGGTCATGCCTTCAATGCCGATTTCGGAAAGTGCGTCCCTGACATCATCCAGCTTGAACGGTTTGATTATTGCGGTGATCAGTTTCATGGGTGTCCGGTGTCCAGATTCTTGCAACTGGATGCTTGCCAGATGCGGTTGTTTTGATGAAACGTGCCTGTTGTCCGCCATTTTATCGCAAACACACGACAGGATTCAAAGCCCGCCCGAGTACCTCATGCAAGCTCCGCCAGCCGATGCACCGAACAGGGGAAGGAGACCGGTTACCCTGCCAGGCGGCATCAGGTCTGCTTCCGGCAACTGCAATTCATTGCCCTTGCCGTTCGCGCCGGCAATGGAAACAGCTTCCCGCAGCCGACATGCCCAGCGATTGATGGAGCATGTCGGCTGCATGACTGTCATCCCGGACGACCAGGGTCATCCACTCCGCTCCCGGTTGCCCGCTCCATGACGGAGACACACGCCCGATCAATCCCACCGGCCCACCAGATTTCACGGGCGGCCACTGGGCACGGAACAGGAAGACGCATGAATGGTTACCGGATCCTTGATCCGTTAACCGCGCCGCAACAGGACCTGTGCCAGCAAATCGTCTCCGTCCCGGATCATGAAAAGAAGATCCTGGTTCATCGCTCGCATGACGCCTTACGCCTGATTCACGTCGGCCTCGGTGAACTGTCCGTGCAAGGCGGTTGCCGACACGCCTGAACCCCTGCCCAGTCCGCTTCCCAGTTTCCAGGAGTTCAGACAACGCACCCGGGCAGCCAGCCAGGTCGTTTCCAGGGCACAGGCCATATCCGGAGAGTCGATGTTCAAGGTGCGGTTCCCGATCAGGCTACACAACCGGGAAACGGCAGGAACGGGAAACCCGGATCCTGCACCAGCCTGCGCTCAGTCGATGACAGGATAAAATGGCTGCCCCCAGTTCTCGGTGGGGTGATCCATCATGATATCGATGAACACCGGCATGAGAAAACCCAGAATGGATGCGCCGTCACGTACCTGGCCGCGGTTGACGACGCTGTTCCAGGTAGAGCCGCCATGGACGATCTGATTGCGCAGCACATAAAGTCTGTCGAATACATGGCTAAGTACCCGGGTGGTGTTTCCGCTCCGGAAAGCAGCGGTAAATGCCTTGCCTGCCCGCATCAGGTGTTTTTCCCAATCGTGGAAACCGTCCATTCCGTTGTGATGCTGCCAGAACGGATGGAAGATGTACTGGTTTTTCATCAGCACCCTGATCGGCCCGGAAAACCTTTCCCATATCGCGTTGTAAATCCTCTGGTCGTGATCCATCTCGACGAGTTGGCTGAAGTAGCGCAGGAATTCACCCCGTTCACCGCCCGTGTAGGCGAAATTCTGGACCTCCCTTTCATTGGCATAGGCTGCATTGAAAGCGATCCACAGGAAGACGAACCGTGCGTCCTCGTCATCTTCCTCCTGCTCCGCCCGGCCGATCCAGCTTATCGAGCGGTGTACCCGCAACGCCATGGTCGTGGGAAAACCCTCGCGCAGGCTTCGCTGCTTTTCCTTCAGGGTGGAATGGTTGAGTTCAGCCACCACCGTTCTAGCCGTAGACAGGTGACAGCCAATGCAGGTAGTCCGGTTCGTCGCCGGTCAGAACCCGCTGCAACAACTCCCCGAGCGCACGGGTGACAGGGCCCGTTCCGGCATCTCCGACCGTGCGGTGATCGATGCTTGCGATCGCGGCCATCTGTACACCCGTACCGCAGAAGAGCGCTTCATCGGCCATGTACAGTTCAGACCGGTCGATCTGCCTTTCCTGCACCTCCAGATCCAGCTTTTCCCGGGCCAGTTGTATCAGGGACTTCCTGACGATACCCTCCAGCAGGTTGGCCGTGACCGGCGGGGTTATCAGTACTCCATCGCGGACCATCATGAAATTCGCGGCAGTGGCCTCGGAAACATGACCGTCCTGATTAAGCAGGATCGCCTCGTCATGACCGCTCAGCATGGCCTCGCTCTTTGCCAGGGAACTGTTCACGTAGGAACCGTTGATTTTCCCCCGTGCCGGGATCGCCGTGTCATCGACCCTTCTCCAGCTGCTCACGCAGACCTTGATATCCTCGAATTTGCCCAGGTACCCGCCTACCGGGTGGCTGAAGACGGAGACCTTGTCCCTCGCATCATGGAGCCATACCCGGAATATCCCCTCGTCCTTGTATGCGATTGGCCGGATATAGACATTCTCCTTCCAGCCTTCCCGCTTCAGCAGTTCCAGGGTGGCCTCCTGCAACTGGTCGCTGCTGTATGCGATCCTGCTGTGAAGAAACTTCGCGCTGTGCAGGAAACGCTCGTAATGATCGGCCATCCTGAAAACGAAGAGTTCGTTGTGACGCTCGCTCCAGTAACCCCGGATCCCGGCGAAGCAACCGGTTCCGTAGTGAAACGTATGGTTCGTTATGCTGATGGTCGCCTGTTCTATGGGAACGATGCTCCCTTCATGAAAAGCCAGTGTAGTCATGGTTCGCGATATACCGTATCCGAAGATTCTTCTTTTGTCTGATTGGCCGAAGACGATATGGCAACAGACCCGGGATCGCGGTCTTCTCGCCACACCATCCCGGCCTCCCCTGCCCTGTATTAGACATTGCGGACCATGCCTGTTGCAATACCGGTTTTGCGACGCACAGGCTTACCCGGGTCGGATGGATGTGCTGCACACCCCGGCCAGCGGGCCTTCTTTCTCCGGCCATGTCGAACCGGGCGGGCCTTCACGACGGCAACGGTTGAATCCCTGCCATCAGCCCGCTCGTTAGCCGCAGCAACGCGTCAATGCCGCCTTGCGGGCCCGCCCATCGGCCGGGACTCGGCTGCCGGTACGAGAATCGTGGCTGACCTTCATGAAAAGCCGCACCCTGACATGAGTGGATCGGATATCTGCCGACAATGCGGATGTCACCTCCAATCCGACTGCTGCCCCGAGTTGAACGCTCCCGGGAATGAGCTGGCGACCCCTGTTTCAAAAGTGATGCGACCGGAGAGATCCGAATTCCCGACCGTCTGGTTCGCAGGCAGTATATGAGATGAAATTTTCATTTGAATTTCATGAAAACTTGCGAGTAGCACAAAACTGGAACAATACGCTACATGGCAGGATTTGCTTGCCCTGTGATGTCGATTCCTTATCCTCAAGCCGGGACTTGGCAAATCCGCCCATGCAAGATCCCGGACAGAACGGTGATTACTTGATGGACAAGTGGCTGCAGTTCCTGAAGACGGTTGCGGACGGCGAGCATGACAACGACAGGAATTGGCAAGTTATTGAGATTCTGCTCGTGCGCTATCCCTCTATCAACTGTGATCAGGGCATCAAGGTCATGTCCTGCTGCCAATCGAAGCAGTGCGCCATTAACCGGTACCCGCCCAACCCATCTGTGGGACCGTATAGACCTCAAACGATTCCGGGAAAGATGCTGTCAGCCTCTGAGGTACGGACTCATCAAGCAAAAGCCTCATTCTCACCACCTGCAAGCATTGCCTTGGCTTGCTCGAGTACAGCGATGGCCTGAGATCGTGATACTGTAGGGTAGTCCTCTAGAAATTCATCAAGGCAGTCACCCGCTTCAAGATGCTCCATCAGGATACGCACTGGAACTCTTGTTCCGGCAAACACCGGGGCACCCCCGAGAATCTCCGGACTTCTGCTTATCATCAAGTCAGTCATGGTTCCTCCTTGTACTGCGAATTCGTTTCACAGTCCACCCTCACGTTGTGAGCCGCAGAGAGCCATTCAAGGTTGTTGGGCTTGAAGATCAGTTTTTCATATTCGATTTGCAAGCGGCAATTCTCCGTGATCGCCCCTGAATTGTTCGAGTAGCTTGCGTTCAATCCTTTCTGGCTTGCCCCTGGGGCAGCACCACATCCGCAACTACGCCTCGTGTATTCCTTCCAGTTGCCACAACCATTCTAGGGCCTGCTAACACAAACGCAGGAATTCGATGATGAGTGCGAAGGTAACGAAGCCGAGGAACATGACATCGGGCCTGTGAAGCGTGAGAAGATCCTGCGAAAGCCCTTGAGGCGATGAAACAGGCGCTCGATCTCGTTGCGTCGCTTGTACAACTCCTTGTCGTACTGCCAGGGCGCTCCCGTGCGCAGGATCCACAGCACCACATCGAGAAAACGCCGGTTGTCCCGGGCCACGCCGCGCCAGCGGCCCCGGCGCCC
>JAJDVC010000055.1 GCA_022826305.1 Gammaproteobacteria bacterium
TGGAAATCTCCGGTGATAACCAACAGCTCTTTCTCGCCTGGCTTTTCTTTGCTGGGGGCGTTTTCGAAGAGAAGGGAGAGCGAAAAGAATAGAGAGCGCTGCGATTAGCAACAGGAGTTGTTCAAGTGGCATTCTGCTGATATCCATAGAGCTTTACCCACCTCTTGATTATAGCCATTACCCTACTCTCGGAGCAGAACCCAATCGTCGATATCAGGAGGCATTCTCAATCGAGTTCAGGAAGTGAAATTATCTTCTCATATCCTGACGGTTTTCCGTGGAACGTATCATGGCACGAGCACTGCTTGGGCATGATCAATGGGAGCGCATCAGGGAATTTCTGCATGGCAAGGCCAGTGACTGCGGGGTGACGGCAAAGGGCAACCGAAAGTTTCTCGAAGCGGTACTGTGGATTCTGCACACGGGAGGACCTGTCAGGATCTGCCGCCGGACTGCGGCGACTGGAAGAACACCCATTGGCGCTTCTGCCGCTGGCGGGACAAGGGGATGTGGGAGGGACTACTGGAGCGGATCATGGACGAGCCGGACTACGCATGGCTGACGAGCGACGCGAGCCACGTCAAGATCCATCCCCATGCGTCCGGTGCGCGAGGAGGAAACCAGGCGATGGGTCGCACAAGAGGGTGCAACACGAAGCTGCAGATGGCCGTGGATGTGCATGGTCTGCCGCGCCGAGCAGTTGTTGTAGAAGGCGCCACGGCGGATTGCAGTCAGGCTGGCGTCCTGATCGAAGGCCTGCGACACCGACGGAACCCTGGCATACTGCCACAGGCGGGGCATTGCCACGCGGTATGCGAAGCATGCTGCATCGTTCCTCTCCGCCATCCACATCCGATGTCTCATCCTCTGTCGCCGCAACTTTTGACGATAGTACTCAGGACTCGGCACTGCTTGCGAACCAGATTTGCTTCTGATGGCATAATGAAAAAAAGCGGGCTTGAAGTCATGAAAGATAGTGACTTGGCGCTATAATTCGATTTCTGCCTGCTTCGTTTGATGTCAGCGGCTTATAATGTCGGGTATCGCCTTGCACAACGTAGACCAGGGTCCTTGTGCAAGGTAGCGCGTAAAAACCGGAATCCAGGGTCATGTCATACACAGTCGCCATTATGGGTGCCACGGGTGCAGTAGGCACCGAAATCACGGAGCTTCTTGGCGAAAGAAACTTTCCCGTCAAAAAGCTCCGGTTACTGGCATCCGCACGCTCCGCAGGCAAAACGCTTGAATTCGCGGGAGAGGGTATCGCTGTTGAGGAGCTTGCTCACGATTGCTTTGGAGGAGTTGACATCGTTTTCGCTTCCGCAGGGGGATCGGTTTCCAGAGAATTCGCCCCATCTGCCGTCAAGGCCGGGGCGGTTGTCATAGACAATACCTCATGTTTTCGCATGGATCCGGAAGTTCCCCTTGTCGTTCCCGAAATCAATCCCGAGGTGCTCAAGAATCACAAGGGAATAGTTGCTGTTCCGAACTGCTCAACAATCATCATGGTTCTTCCCCTGTTCCCGCTGCACAGAAAGTTCGGTGCCAGGCGCACGGTTGTATCGACCTATCAGGCAGCGTCAGGCGGTGGTGCTGCGGCTATGCGGGAGTTGTACGAGGAAACAAGGGCTCTCGTTGGGGGTGAGGATTTCAAGCGTGAAATTTTCCCCCAGCAGTACGGCTTCAATCTCTTCCCACACAATGCCCCGATGAAGGATACGGATTCTGCGGGCTACAATGAAGAAGAGGTGAAAATGATGGTGGAAAGCGCGAAAATCTTCGGCGAAGACATGAAGATCACTGCAACCTGTGTTCGTGTTCCCGTCATGCGTGCTCATTCAGAATCCTTGAATATCGAATTCGAAAGGCCGTTCACTGTTGAAGAGGCATACCGGGTTCTCGACGATGCGCCTGGGGTCATTGTCCACGAAAACCGCGATGCGAATGAATGGGCTACGCCGGTAGATGCATCAGGCAAGGATCCTGTCCTGGTTGGTCGTCTTCGACGTGACAAGACGGTTGCCAACGGACTCGAGCTGTGGGTGGTTGGTGATCAGCTTCGGAAAGGAGCTGCTCTCAATGCCATTCAGATCGCAGAGCAGATGATCGTGGATCATGTTATCTGAGACGGCTGATGCCACAGTCTGCAGGTTGTGCATGTACGACACCGAAAACGGGCTTCCCAGGGCTATTGCGTGAGGACAGGCAGACTGACCGGTTTCACGACAGGCAACCGTGCTGGAACAGCATGTCGATGTGGGCACAGTGCAAGATGGCGTCTCGTTATTCCATGCGGCTGGATATGTTGATGTCTTCTACTGCCGACCCGTTGAACTCTTGGGATTCCGTCCATGAAATCGTGGAACGCGGTCGTCCGTGAATGTTTGTGGATATCGAAATGCTGTCGATTTTCAACCACATTGTTGCGGATCGGGAACTTCTCTGACCAGGCGTGTAGCCAATGAGCCGGGTAACTGTCAGCCTGACTGAAATCGAAGAGAAAACCGCTCAAGCGTTGATTGCGCATGGAGCGGATCAGTGGATAGCGGAATCGGTGGCGCAGGCCGTGCGCAAGGCCGAAGAGATCGGGAATCTTGTCTGTGGGCTTTACTATCTTGAAAGCTACTGCACCCAGCTGGAAACCGGCCGGGTGGACGGTGTCGTCGAGCCTGTCGTAACCCGGCCCCGTACCGGTGCCGTTCAAGTCGATGCGAAATTCGGGTTTGCACAACCCGCATTTGCCCGTGGCGTACCCGAAGCCGTTGAGGCTGCCCGAACGAACGGCACCTGTTCACTTGCTGTCTGCCATTCCCATACCTGTACCTCGATGGGATATTTTACCGAGCAGATAGCCGAAGCGGGTCTTGTCGGTATTGGCATGACCAACGCGCCAGCCTGTGTGTCGCCTCCGGGCGGTACGCAGGCTGTGCTCGGCACCAATCCGGTCGCCATGTCGGTTCCGGCGCGCTCCGGCGGGGTCGCGTTTCAGTTTGATCAGTCGACCAGCGCGATTGCAATCGGGAAAATCCGTATTGCCGCTGCCGACGGGACAGGCATACCGTTTGGCTGGGCGGTGGATAAGGCCGGGAATCCGACTGATGATCCGAATGCCGCATTGGAAGGATCGCTGCTTTCTGCAGGCGGGTACAAGGGATATGGCTTTGGTCTGATGGCCGAAGTGTTTGCCTCGGTGGTAACCGGTTCGGTCAGCAGCGTTGACGCGCCCCCGCTGAAGTCGCCCCATGGTCCGGCCCACGACTTGGGACAGTTTTATTTCCTGCTCGACCCGGTTGTGTTTTCCGGGGATGCTTTCTGGTCCAGGCTGGAAGCTCTGGTCTGGGCGGTTCAGGGTCAGCAGAACGCGCGCTTGCCGGGTACACGACGGGAATCCCGGACCCATGTAGCGATTGACGCCGGTCTCTGGTCCCGGGTCAATGAATTGGCTTCTTCGTAATCCGGCAGGGCCGAAAATTCCCGCCCGGACTCCGGTCAGTCGCCAGATTGTTGATCAATCGCGAATTGTGGCAGGGACTGGAAGGCGTTTTTCAGGGCCGCCCCCCAGGATTTGCTGATCGTCTGGTAATAGGGGTTGTCTTCAGTGATTCTCTGCTGGAATCCGGTCCGCAGGGAATCCGTTTCATAGACATGCATGTCCAGGGGCAATCCTACCGACAGATTCGACTTCAGGGTTGAGTCGAACGAAAGCATCAGCAGTTTGATGGCGTCTCCGAAATTCATGTCGGGCTCATAGGCACGCACCAGAATGGGTTTTCCGTACTTGGTTTCACCGATCTGGAAGAAAGGCGTGTCGGATGATGCCTCGACGAAGTTTCCTTCCGGATACACCATGAACATGGTTGGACGGGTTCCGGCGATCTGCCCGCCGATGATCAGGGTCGCATTGAAGCTTGAATCCGATGTCTGGCCTTCGTTCGTATTGTCCTGAATGGCTTTCTGAAGTGTCTTCCCCACCAGTTTCGCGGCCTGGAACATGGTCGGAACCTCCAGTATTGAAGGTGTCCGTTCCTCCGGTGTCTTGGTCCGCTCGTTCAGCAGGCTGACAACCGATTGTGTGGTGGCCAGATTCCCTGCAGAAAGAACCGTGATGACGCGATTCCCCGGTCTTTCCCAGATATGCATCTTCCTGAAAACCGAAACATTGTCTACACCTGCGTTGGTACGGGTGTCGGACATGAATGCCAGGCCCTTGCTCAGGCGCATGCCGATACAGTATGTCATGACGGATCGAAACGGAGTTACTGTTGCTGAATCTGTAATTGTACGCTCATGGATTCCTCGCTCTCTCCAAAACGCATCCCCCGTACAGGGGCGGCCTCCCGATAGTCAATGCCTGCAGCAGTCCGGACATACCGGTCATCTGGAGATATCCCGTTGGATACATCGAATCCCACCCAGCCGAGGTGTTCAACCCATACCTCCGCCCAGGCGTGCCCGGCCTCCTGATGAATCTGGTCATCCATCATCAGATAACCGCTGACATATCGTGCAGGAAACCCGATCAGGCGGGCTGCGGAAAGAAAGACATGGGTATGATCCTGGCATACGCCGCGTCCGCCCTGAAGCGCCTGTTCGGCAGTGGTCGCGGACGAGGTGGTGCCGCTCTCATAGCGGATTGAAGCGGCAACCCTTCCGGATATCAGATGCAGCAAATCCAGATCCGGGTTATCGGGTGGTTCGAGTTCCTCAACCAGCCTCCGTATTCCTGGTCCGGGACTGGTCAGCTCCGTATCGCGCCTGTAGTACCAGAGCGGCGCATGTCCCGAATGCCTGCCGAATATGCCTGCACTGTCCCGGGTTTCTACCCGCCCCTGGCATCGTATGTCGATTTCCTGTTGCCCTGGCTCGATACTGATCAGGATGACGTGGTTGTCGTTGTGATCTGTGAATTCCAGCTCCTTGCGTCCGTTGGTCAGTATGATTTCCCAGTTGAGCACGTCTTGCAGCGTATTGCTTTCAGGGGATTGCCTGAGCTGGAGCAGGGCATACCTGATCGCCGATTCATACTTGTAGACGGTCCGGTGAAAGATGTCGAGGTGCATGGCGGCTACTCGTAAAACCTGAAATCCTTCTCGATCTGCATGCCCACCGCAGCGTTCTGGGCAAGAAAGCTTTTCAGGAACTCGTGCAGGCCGTTTTCGAAGACCACGTCAATGGAATCGATGTTCAGGCTCTTCGATACGGCATTCACCATCACATGGGACTCGTGACGGATTCCGTAGTCGCGCATCAGGTAGCCCAGATTGTCCTCGATTTTCCCATAGCAGAATGCCAGGGACCGCGGCATCCTGGTATCCAGAATCAGGAAATGGGCGATGCCTGGCGCACTGATCTTGCCTTCATGTACCCATCTGTAGGAACGGACAGCCGATACGGAACTCAGGATGGTCTCCCATTGAACATTGTCCAGTGACGATCCCAGATAGCTCGCCGAGGGGAGCAGAACGTAATACTTGACATCCAGTATCCGGGCAGTGCTGTCGGCTCTTTCAAGGAAGGTTCCGATCCGGGAGAAATCAAATATGTCGTTTCGGATCATGGTCCCGTGCATGGTTCCGCGAACCAGTGAAGAATGTTTGCGGATGGTATTGAGTACTGTCGGGAGTTCCCTTTCCCTGACCGGTTTGTCCAGAACTTCCCGCAGCGTGATCCAGGCTATGTTGGTGGCCTCCCAGACTTCACGGGTCAATGACGGGCGTACGGCGCGTGCATTGTTCCTCGCGGCTTCAATTGTCGACAGAACGCTCGAAGGGTTGGTTTCATCACGCAGGAGAAAGTTGGTGACGAGCTTGCCGTCTGCCCGTTCATGCTTGCGGAAGAAAAGGTCTTGTGTGCCCGTCGTGATCAGGATTGACTTCCACTCGTCTTCCGCAGCATCTGACCGTGTCAGTGCGATACGGAATCCTGCATCAAGCAGTCTTGCCGTGTTTTCGTTGCGTTCAAGATAGCGGAACATCCAGAACAGTCCGCCAGCGGTCTTTCCGAGCAGTCGGGTCATCGGTCCAGTACCCAGGTATCCTTGGTGCCGCCGCCCTGGCTTGAATTGACCACCAGGGAGTTCTTCTTCAGAGCAACGCGTGTCAGTCCGCCTGGACAGATTCGGATACCATCTGGTGAAACCTGTACAAAAGGTCTCAGGTCAACATGGCGCGGTGCCAGCCCCCTGCCTGTCAGTACCGGCACCGTGGACAGGGCCAGGGTTGGCTGGGCAATGTAGTTTTCGGGGTATTCCCGCAGTTTGGCGGAAAAGGCTTTCAGCTCTTTCCTGTTTGCGGCAGGGCCTACCAGCATGCCGTATCCGCCTGATCCATGAACTTCCTTGACAACCAGTTCGTCAAGGTGTTCCAGGACATAGGTCAGCGAGTCGGCTTCGGAGCATCGCCATGTCGGAACATTCCCCAGCAACGCCTTTTCCCCGGTATAGAACTCGACGATCTCGGGCATGTAGGAGTAGATCGACTTGTCGTCTGCAATCCCGGTGCCGGGGGCATTGGCCAGCGTTATACCGCCTGACCGGTAGACATCCATGATCCCGGATGTGCCGAGCAGGGAATCCGGGTTGAATGTCAGGGGGTCCAGAAAATCATCATCCACCCGTCGGTAAAGGACATCTATCGGAAAGAGACCTTGTGTGGTGCGCATGCCGATACGTCCGTCGATCAGCTTCAGATCGCTGCCTTCCACGAGTTCTATCCCCATCTGGTCTGCCAGGAAGGAATGTTCGAAGTATGCGGAATTGTGTATCCCGGGCGTCAGGATGACGACAACCGGGGACTCCGTGCATGCAGGGGGTGCGCAGGCCTCCAGGGATCTGCGAAGATCCTTCGGATAGTCGCTGACCCGCCGTACGTGGTTTCGTGAGAAGAGTTCAGGAAACAGTTGCATCATTGTCTCCCGGTTTTCCAGCATGTACGAGACACCCGATGGTGTCCTGGCATTGTCCTCCAGGACCAGGAATTCGTTTTCGCCTGTGCGTACGATGTCAATTCCGACGATATGTGTATACACGCCGCCTGGCGGCTCGAATCCCATCATCTGGGGCACAAACGCCTTGTTCCGGGAGATCAGGGATACGGGAACGCGGCCGGATTTGAGTATTTCCTGCCGGTGGTAGATGTCGTAGATGAAGGCGTTTATCGCCCGAACCCGCTGTTCAATTCCCAGTGTGAGCCGCGACCACTCGGCTGACGAGAGGATTCTCGGTACGATATCGAAAGGAATCAGGCGCTCGACATTATCTTCGTTGCCGTAGACATTGAACGTGATACCGGTACTGTGGAAGTAGTTTTCGGCTTCGGACGACTTTCTC
>JAJDVC010000108.1 GCA_022826305.1 Gammaproteobacteria bacterium
TTGCGCACGATCACCGCACCGATGCGCAGCAGCTTCAGACGGATCGTGCCGACATGCGCCCGGGCCAGCCGGGTGCCGTACAGCCCGCAGCGGCGGATCTGCTCCGGCAGCGCATGGGCCAGTCCGCCGGTCAGCATGCGGGACCGGTTCGGCCACCACAGCGAACAACTGGTGCGGTCGGCAAACAGGTCCAGCTGCTGCTCCGTGCTCATGCAATGTTCGGGTTACGGCTCTACCGATGCGAAATCCCTTGCAGATATCTCTTCCTGCGGAAAGCGGGGCGAGACCTGTTCCCTGTATAATTTGCACGCCAGCAGTTCAAGCTTCGGTCCATGGTATTCTGACCGATCAGGGGCATGATGCACATCAATCGACTGCAGCCTGGATGTCCTTGCAAGGATGGAGGAAGGATTCGTTCGGTTAATGGTCTGCAGGACCGTATATTTCAATTGTTGCCGCATAGAGCATGAAGATTCTGAGAAACCGCAACGGAAGGCACTACCCGATGTGGTATTGGACATCGGTGCGGGACAGGTACATGGATCGGTTGCCACTGATTCCGAAAAACCCGTTTTTTAACCCATATCTTCACTGGTGGCTGGGAAGTGACAGTCTGGACAGGGGCCTTCACGATCATCCGTGGTGGACGATATCGATCCACCTGTGGGGGCCGCGACTGGCGGAATACTGTCTCGACAGAGCTGCCGGCGGATGGTTGATCATCCGGTACAGGATGTTGCCTCGCATCGTCATCCGAAGCCCGAAGCACGCCCATGCAGTGGTCAAGTCCGGACCGAAGCCCGCTCTGACTCTTTTCCTGACCGGACCCAGGGTGCGACGCTGGGGATTCTGGAGCCGTCAGGAATCCACCGGATGGCAGTCGGTGGACGATGTGCGGCGGGATATTGCGGCAGGTCGGACGATTTCGGCGTTTACCGAAGCGGAATTGGGATACCTTGATGATCTCAGGCAGGGCAAGGTCTCTGCTGTCAGGATGGGTCTCGTCAAGGGCGGGATGTAGCGAAGGAAATATCCGGAAGCAATCCACGACTCCGGACTATCTGCGTCACCGGGTGGGCAGGCGTTGCAGGACAACTGCTGGGTCCTTTCGATAGCGGGACGAAAATGGCGTGACATTCTCCGTTGTCGGGGGGGTTGTCAGAGGGAATTGAGCAGATGGCCTCCATCCACCGGCAAAACCGCACCATTGATGAAGCTGCCCGCATCGCTTGCCAGCATCAGGAGCGGGATGTCAAGTTCGTGAAATTCCCCCGTGCGTCTGGCAGGTGTCCGATTGATATATTCCCGGCCTTTGGACGACTCGAGATAATCCTTGTTCATGTCCGTTTTGAAATACCCCGGACAAATCGCATTGACCCGGATTCTGCCACGGCCGAGTTCAAGCGCCATTACGCGTGTCATATGGATGACTCCTGCCTTTGATACGGCATAGCTGCCTGCTCCGAAGCCCGGGTGCAGTCCCAGGATTGAGGCAATGTTGACAATGCTGCCGGGCAGTTCCAGATCAAGGAGATTGCGGCAGACCGCACGGGAAACGCGCCAGACTCCCTTGAGATTTGTGTCCATGGTCCTGTCCCAGGCTTCTTCGGTTGCATTGACGAGCCTGTCCGGATACGCTACCCCGGCGTTGTTTACAAGCACGGTGATGGGGCCTGTATTTTCATTCGAGCTCACAATGGCATGACGAATACTGTCTTCGTCTGTAACATCCATTGGCAGTACCAGCACATCACCCTGATTATCCGATATCCTGTCGGCAAGCTGGTCAAGCTTGTCCTGTCTTCTGCCGGATATCAGGACCCTGGCTCCCGCCATTGCAAGAACCCTGGAGAAATGCGCTCCGAGACCACTCGAAGCACCGGTCACCAATGCGACCTTGTTCCTTAATGTCAGTCTTTCATGCATGCGCAAGGTATTCTGTTTTCCTGTTGCCGGATAGGACGGATGAAATGTTATGATATTCCCGAAGTGCTGTATAGCCTTGCATGAGGATTGTGTATGCGCCGTGTGTATCGTGGCTGGCGTATTCTTCGGGCAGGTGGAACGGATGGTGATTGGAGATCCTGTCGGTATCCGGTTCGGCCTTCAATTGATGGCGCGTATGTGCAGGATTGAGAGCAGCATGATCTTGCGGCAGGATGCACGCGACAGGATGCGTGATATGAATTTGTTGCAGCAATAGTTTTTGATTGATTCATCCATGACCAGAAAAACTTCCCCGATAGTGGACAAGGATGACAGGGTTGAATCCGAACCGGATGCTGCGGAATCGTTCCTGGATGCTTCCTATCCCCACGAAAACAAGCTGAGACGCGACGAATACGAGGCGCGCAAGGCAGAACTGCAGATCGAACTGCTCAAGGCACAGAACTGGATTCATCATTCGGGGCAGAAAGTCGTCGTGCTGTTTGAAGGCCGTGATGCTGCGGGGAAGGGCGGCACTATCAAGCGCTTCATGGAACACCTGAATCCCCGGAATGCGCGCGTTGTTGCTCTTGACAAGCCGGGGGAACGCGAAAAAGGACAATGGTATTTCCAGCGTTATGTCGAGCAATTGCCGACGAGAGGGGAATTGGTGCTGTTTGACCGGTCCTGGTACAACCGGGCAGGCGTGGAACTGGTCATGAAGTTTTGTACCCGCCTCGAGTATCTTGAATTCATGCGTCAGACCCCCTCTCTGGAACGCATGCTTGTCGACAGTGGCATCCAGCTGTTCAAGTACTGGTTCTCTGTCAGTCAGGAAGAACAGCGACGGAGATTTGAATCACGCAGCACCAGCCCGCTCAAACGCTGGAAACTTAGCCCCATTGACAGGGAGTCCCTGAAACTGTGGTCAGAGTACACGGAGGCCAAGGAAACCATGTTCTTTTATACGGATACCCGGGATGCACCCTGGACCGTGATCAGGTCAGATGACAAGAAACGTGCACGAATAAACTGCATGCGTCATTTTCTGGCCCATCTCAACTACCCTGACAAGGACGTTGAGGTGATTGGTGAACCGGATTCGAAAATTGTCAGTTCAGCACATGAGGTTATTGGGGGTATCTCGCAGGGCCAGGAAGCAGAATAACCTGGTGACGGGACAATCAGGTTTCAGTCCGCGGTCCGTTTGTCCAGATTTGAACGTTTCACCTCTCTCGGTTTCACTTCTCGTCTGGTACAAGAATGTTGAGTCTGAATATTGACTTGATTCATATCCTTCTGATATTGTTGGAATTATCACGTTACCAGACATGAATTCCTGTAGAATCTTGAATACTTCGTGAGTCAATATTCATGAGCTTCATCCGATCATTAAAGGTAATATTCACATACTTCAGCGTCTTGATTACGATTGTCATCCTGATCGGCGCGTACAGGGATTACCAGGATTTCTCACCAGCTGATTTTGGCGAATCAGGGAATGAGCAGAATCAGGATCTGTTTGCCACTGGAACAGGCATTGTTCAACGTGGCCGTGTCATGGACCATCAACTTGATTGTTCCAAGGGCATGATTTATATAGAGCTTTACCAATTCCGGATACCTTTTCGAAAGGTATCGTCAACTGGCATTGATATGGAGAAGCCGAGAGAGGCATGTAGAGCACGAGGATTCGCCCCGACATTCTGATCGTTGAGAGATGCAGGCATGCAGATTCTGAAACAGCCTGCCCGACAGGAAATCTGGCGCCCCAGAGAGGATTCGAACCTCCGACCTGCCGCTTAGGAGGCGGCTGCTCTATCCGACTGAGCTACCGGGGCGTGGAATTATTGTATATCAACAGTGGGTGGTCCAGTACCCGCCCCCGATCTTCCTGCCGTGAAGCGGTATGCAATTGTACCTGCCCTGAAGCTCGGGGCAGATAACATGAAGGGTAGCTATCGTGTGGAACTGGTAGGCAAGAACCAAACTGTGTCGGGTCTTGATCAAAGACCGTCGAGGGCCTGTTTCAGGTCGATGATGAGATCCTCGGCCGTCTCCAGTCCGGCAGAAAGTCGAACCAGGCCATCTGTTATCCCTGCAGCCATCCGTTCTTCTCTGGGCATGTCCGCATGGGTCATGGTAACGGAGTGAGTCACCAGTGATTCCACTGAACCGAGGTTTTCGGCCAGACTCCAGAGTTTCAGAGTATCCATGAGTTTTTTGCCAGACGCAACTCCACCCTTTACCTCAAACCACAGCATTGAACCGTAACCGGAGGATTGACGGTCTGCAAGCGTTTTCTGAGGGAAAGAATTCAATCCCGGATAGGCAACGCGTTCGACCATGTTGTGCGTTTCCAGAAAACGCGCCACTGCCAAAGCGTTTGCAGACTGGGCCTTGAGGCGCGTACTCATGGTCTTGCAACCTTGCAGTGTATAGAAAGCGACCATCGGTGACATATTGCTGCCCAGGCAGTTGCGAACGAACCTTATGTTCTCCAGCATCCCTTCGTCGGCAGCTGTAATGGAACCCCCGACACTCACGTTATGTCCTTCCATGAACTTGGTTGTCGAGTGAAGGGATACATCCGCACCAAGATCAAGTGGCCGCTGGAAATAGGGGGTCAGGAATGTGTTGTCTACAACATGAGGAATGCTGCGGGCACGCGCTATCTCCGAGATGGCGGCAATATCGGTTAGCTTGAGCGTCGGATTGGCCGGGGTCTCTGTAAAGATCATCCGGGTGTTGTCCTGAATGGCGTTCTTGACGCTAGAGGGACTGGAGGTGTCGACAAAGCTGTAGCTGACCCCGAAGCGTGTCAGAATCCGGGTTGACAATCGATGAGTGCCGCCATAAACCACGTCAGACAGGATGCAGTGATCGCCTGCATTGAGCAATGCCATCATGGTTGAACTGGTTGCGGCCATTCCGGTAGCGAAACATGCGCTGCCCAAGCCATTTTCCAGGGAGGTGATTTTCTCTTCCAGGGCGGTCACGGTGGGGTTGCCGGAGCGGCTGTAGGAATAGCCCTTTGCCATGTACTGGTCAACCGATTCCTGTACATAGGTAGTGCTCTGGTAAATTGGTGTCAGTATGGCGCCGGTTACCGGATCCGGTCTTACGCCGGCGTGAACTTCCCGTGTTTCGAAGTCGGGCTGTCTGTCTTCACTCATGTGACAATTTTCCGTGTTATGGAAGAACGATGGAGAGAATTCTAACACCGGTTCCCGGAAGCAGGCATGGATGGAGCGTTCGGGCCACCATCAGATTTTCTGATTGACGGCGAGAAATGGCAGGAGCTTGTCAGTGGCGAGCTATTCCAATCCATTGATCGGGGCATTCTGTCTTTCGAGGTAGTCCTCAAGAAATTCATCGAAAGAGATGGTATCGGAAGACTCCAGT
The DNA here is from genome assembly GCA_022826305.1 of Gammaproteobacteria bacterium. Classification (GTDB taxonomy): domain Bacteria; phylum Pseudomonadota; class Gammaproteobacteria; order Arenicellales; family Poriferihabitantaceae; genus Poriferihabitans. The sequence continues at coordinate 5,332 of JAJDVC010000108.1, forward strand.
TCTCTGCGCCGGACATGAGATTGCTCGGACAGGGATTCGTAAAATCTGGTCGTGCGGGATGACAGCTTTTTCTCCTTGAATCTTCTTTCCATGCCTTCAGCCGCTTCCATGGAAAATTCATAAAAACTCTGATTCCTTTCCCTCATCGTGGCAAGAATCCTGGCGGAAGGCGTCAATGTTTCATCCAGCACCTTGTCCAGTTGTAGCGACAAGGCAGTGCGATAGCATTTGGTTCCATGAGCGAGATCCAGCAGGTCGGCAACTGGTTCCATGTCATGCAGGATCTCCTGCATGTAAACGCGTGCATTGAGAGACCCTTCGGCAGCGATTATCCTGGACTCGGCGTTTCTGCCGTCCATGACGATAACCTGCTGGTTAGCTCGGCACTGCAGGAATTCCTCCTGGTCCATATCAGGGCTGTCGAGAAGCAGGCAATACAGCAGGAACAGATCGTAAAATCGTATGCAATCCTCATGAATGCCGGTCGGATGAAAAGGATTCAGGTCGATACTGCGAATTTCAACGTAATCCACTCCACGCTCACCCAGCGCCCGAGAAGGGCTATGTCCCGATCTGGCGATACGTTTTGGCCTGATGGAAGAGTAGAATTCATTTTCTATCTGAAGGAGGTTGGGGTTCAGTTGCCGGTACTTGCCATCAACCTTGACACCGATGGCCTCGTAGGCTGGATGAGGAGTCTTGATGGCTTTGCGCAGGGATTGGACAAACTGCCCGACCGAGTTGTAGCTGATTTCAATATCGGCCTGCAATGCATTGCTGTATCCAAGGTTGCTCAATCTCAAGGAAGTGGCATTGGGTGCGTAATAGCTGTGTGACCGAAGGCTTTTCAATGCGTGCTGTCTTCCCTGGAGGAATGACTGACAGACTGCGGGAGATGCGCCGAAAAGATAGATGCCGAGCCATGAGAGGCGATGAAAATTCCTGATCAGCCCGAAATACCGGATGGACTTGTAATCCTGCAGGGAACGCCTCGAATCTGATCCGTGCAGGGTTGTCCAGAGAGCATCAGGCAGGGAAAAATTGAAATGAATGCCGGCGATCGTTTGCATCAGTGCGCCGTATCGATGGCGCAGTCCCAATCGGTATATCTCCTTCATTCTTGCAATGTTGGCGTTGCCGTACCTTGCGATCGGAATCTTTCCCTCGCTTTCCACGATGCATGGCATGCTGTTTACCCAAAGCTTTTCCTTGCCGATGTGCTGGTAAACGAAATGATGGATATCATGCAATTCCTGGAGAAGCTCGGGAATTTCGGTATGGATGCCGGTGACGAATTCCAGCAAGGATTCAGAATAGTCCGTCGTGATTGAGGGATGGGTGAGTGCCGAACCGAGAGCGTGGGGATGGGGAGTCTGGGCCAGCAATCCAACCGGAGCAACGCGGAGGCTCTCTTTTTCCAGACCTCTCTGGATATGCCTGAACTGGCTTTCCAGGCCTGCCCCCACCAGTTTGTCTATATGCTTGTCAATGCGTGTTTGCACGGTTTCCACCAGGATTTAGGCCATGATCGTAGAATGTCCCCGATGTGCACGCTTCCATGGGTTTTTTGGCTGCCCGTTCCGGAGAACCGGCCTGTACATTCCGGACCTGCGGGAGAACGGGAAAAGATCAGGATGCCTTATTTGTACAGGTCCATCATTCGGGAATATGCCCCCTTGGCATGCGATAACAGGACTTGCAGAGGAGTGTACTTCATCAGGCAGTAATAACCAACGTCTTTACCTGGCTGAAACGGTCAGAGATATCTCGAACTGCTGGAACCTGCAACAGGATACAAGACACGAAACGTATTCACTCCAGCGGAATGTGGTCGTGCAGACCGAAAGGGCCCACCATAACCCGAACATTGCATGAGCGCTGATGAGCAGTGGATATTACCCATTTCAAGGCAGGATTTCCCCGGTCCGGATGATGGGCAGGAAATCACAGGGGTATTTTTTCGCCGGAAAGTGGTTTCGGTGGATCGGTAACGGATTCAAGAAGCACTGATCAAGGCCCTTGCACAGGCGGCCGCCGGGCAGGGCAAGTCCTCACGTCGTGGCGTGCTCGGTCTTCAGGGAGGAAGGGTAGCCGCCATCCGGGCTCCAGGTGCTGTACCGCAAGCCGGAACAGGTCCTGATACGGACCACTTCCGGACAGCATGCACACCACCCGGCGAGTGTTGCACATGATCATCGTGCCGACTCGAGCCTGGGACAACCGTGTTACCGTACAGGGCGCAGCGGCGTATCTGCTCAATCAAGATACAGCCCGGTCCGCCGAGCAGCATGCGGTACCGGCATGGTTGTCACAACGCGTAACGTGCGCCCGGCGGTCCGGTTGCGGTTCTCCATCACCGTCCTATGGACGGTACACCTTGTCATGCAAATCCCAGCGACATGGCGGAGAATTGGGAATATGATAGGATCTTGCGTCCTGCAGGTACGTTCCTTATATGAAGAAACTTGTCTCGGTAGCACCGATGATGGATGTCACGGATCGGCATTGCAGGGTTCTGATGCGTATTCTTTCCCGGAACATCAGGCTCTACACCGAGATGAAGGTGACCGGCGCTATTATTCACGGCAACCGGGATCGAGCCCTTGATTTCGACGAGTCTGAGCATCCTGTTGCCTTGCAGCTGGGTGGTTGCGATCCGGATGAATTGGGCTACTGTGCGAAACTTGCTGGGCAGTGGGGTTATGATGAGATCAATCTGAATGTGGGGTGCCCGAGCGATCGCGTCAGGCATGCAAGATTCGGCGCTTCCCTGATGGCTTCTCCCGATCTGGTTGCCGAGTGTATAGAGGCGATGATTGAGGCGACAGGAATTCCGGTTACCGTCAAGACCCGTTTGGGGATCGACCATCTTGATACTTATGATTTTTTGGCCGGGTTCATGGAAACAGTTTCGGATGCCGGTTGCAGAACGTTTTATCTACATGCCCGCAAGGCCTGGCTCAAGGGCCTTAGTCCGAAGCAGAACAGAAGCATACCGCCGCTTGACTACGAAAGAGTGTATCGCCTGAAGCGCGACTTCCCGCACCTTGAAATAGCTGTCAACGGGGGCATATCTTCCATATCGCAAATCCGGGAACACATGAAGCATGTGGATGGAGTGATGATTGGCAGGGAGGCTTACAAGAACCTCTGGTTGCTGCGGGAGATGGAAGAGTGCTTTTTCCCCAATGACCAGGAAGAACCTCCTTGCTCTGGTGCACGCACACGCAAGGATGTCATCAGGATCTATTTGTCCTACGTTGCATCACGGATGGGGCAGGGAGAACGGCGGCCTGGGCAGATGGTACGCCACCTGGCCGGATTGTGCCACGGTCAGGAAGGTGCAAGACTCTGGCGTAACCATCTAACCCGGCACCGACCAGGAACCCGGGAGGAACTGGCCATACTGGAAAATGTTCTGACAATGATTGTCCCGGCTACTCCGATTGCCCGGGGTGCCGGAACGTGAGCATACAGGCTTGCATATCTGCGAAATTCCTGCATATGCTATAAGAAGGTAACATTCGGAGATGAGGTTGTGGAGTTTCTGAACCTGGAATGGACTATCCGGTTGTCGGCTTTCATGATAGCGGCACTCATACTGGTTTCATGCGAACTGGTTTTCCCCGTGCGGGCAGAAAGCAGGAGGTTGTTGAGATGGCCGGGCAACCTGGGGATATTTCTGACCAATGCCGTGATGCTTGCCCTGTTGCCGATATCGGCTGTTTCGGCTGCTCTATTTTCCATCCAGCACAAGTTCGGCCTGTTTTTCTGGTTTGAAATTTCATTCTGGCCCAAGGTGATTGTGACGCTTGTATTACTGGATCTTGTTATCTATTTCCAGCACAGGCTGTTTCATGCAGTGCCGTACTTCTGGCGAATACACCGTGTTCATCATACCGACGCAGAGCTGGATCTTACCACCGCATTGCGGTTTCATCCGATTGAAATCCTTCTTTCGATCCTGCTCAAGACCATGGCCATCATCCTGCTCGGCGCTCCCCTGTTCGCGGTGATTGCATTTGAAATCGTCCTGAATGTGGCTGCGATGTTCAATCACAGCAATTTGAAATTGCCGGGGCTTGTCGACCGAGCCATCAGACTGGTTATCGTGACCCCGGACATGCATCGGGTTCATCACTCCGTACTGCCCGCAGAACACAACAGGAACTATGGATTTGCCCTGTCCATATGGGACAGGTTGTTCAGAAGCTATCACGCCCAGCCAAGCGGTAGTCATGCGTCCATGGATATTGGCCTGGCGGGGTTCAAGGATGGCAGGGAATACCGGTTTGATCATCTGATGGCGGAACCTTTCAGGAACCCGCCGGATACCCACTGAGTAATCCGTAATGACCGTCGACAGGATCCTGCTTGATGTGCTGGTTTGTCCGGTTTCGAAACAGCCGGTTTTCCCTGCAGATCAGGAAATGCTGGATCTGCTCAATCGTTTGATTCAAAAAGGAAAAATCTGTTCCGCCGATGGAAAATCCGTGGAGAGGCCTGTTTCGGAAGCGCTGATCACCCGGAATCATGGCATGATTTATCGTGTGGAAGGCGGTGTTCCGATCATGCTGGAAGATCAGGGAATTCCTGCGGACCAGTTGAACGCCTGATCGAGTTTCTCCCGCGTGATTGATGACGGGACACCGTGGAATGTGCCGACATTCGGTACGCATGCCCAATTCGATGTGTCAATTCGATAGGTAGGGGTACTCACTGTTCGGAAAACGCCCGATCATGCCTGGTCGGGTTTGCCTCATCTGCCTCCGCAACCGGTTCCCGTGCCCGGCGATGTCCGGGAAATACTTCTTCTGCAATCATGTCCGGAGCATCGCAATCAACGATTTCTTGCAGCGGCAGGGACTGCACGGATTCAGTTTCTATGCCGCAGTCCCCGGGTCCTTAGCAGTTTCTTGTGCTGCTTGGACTTGAGCCTGGATTGCGCAAACTCGATGAACAGGTGCTGGCAGCCGTGCTTTTCGGAGTCCCCGGGACGTTTCAGGGAATAGCTGCCATCGGCATGCATCTGCCAACTGTCGACATCGTCATCAAGCAGGGTGTTGAGAATGAGTCGGAGTTCCTTTTTCAGGAACTTGTCGACTATGGGAGTGATGATTTCTACACGGCTTTCCAGATTGCGTTTCATGATATCAGCAGACCCAATCAGGTATTCCTCCCTGCCGCCATTGCAGAAATAAAAGATACGGCTGTGTTCAAGAAAACGCCCGACGATGCTGATTACCGTGACATTCTCGGATAATCCCTCTATACCGGGTCTCAAGCGACAAGTGTCCCGGACAATCAGTTCTATCCTTACTCCCGCCATGGAAGCCCGATAGAGTTCCCTGACTATCTCGTTGTCCTCGATCGCATTGGTCTTGATCTGGATGAGACCGGATTTGCCGTTTTGCACATGAGTCATCTCGCGATGGATACGTTCAATCAGGCATTCTTTCAGATGAATGGGGGCAATGACAAGGCTGTTGAAGTTCCGCTTCCTTGCGCGCCCGGTTGTCAGGTAGTTGAACAGCTCCGTGACATCCTGTCCGATCTGTTCGTCGCAGGTGAGCAAGCCCAGGTCCGTATACAGTTTTGCTGTTCCCCCGTGATAGTTGCCCGTACCAATGTGCACGTATCTGCGCAGTTTCTTGATGTCTTGTCGCACGACCATGAGCAACTTGCCGTGAGTCTTGAAGCCGATCACTCCGTATGTAACATGGATGCCAGCCTCTTCCATTCGTTCCGCCCACCCGATATTTGCTGCTTCATCGAACTTGGCCTTGATTTCAACAACCACTGCAATCTGCTTGCCGTTGTTGGCCGCCTCGATCAGCAAATCGACGATTCGGGTTTCCCGGTCGGTTCTATAGAGGGTCATCTTGATCGCCCGCACCTTCGGATCCCGTGCTGCTTCATCGAGAAAACGGACCACGGATGTCGAGAACGATTCGTAAGGATGCTGAAGCAGGACCGAGCCGGCTTCCCGTATGAGAAAAAAGATACTGCGCTGGACATCCTGCAGACGATGGTGATTAACCGGATGATGCACCGGATAATGCAGGTCCGGCAACGGAATCCGGGCAAGTTCAAACAGGTCCCTGCGTGCCAGCAGACCATTGTCTTCATAGACGTCCCGTGCGGGATCCAGGCCAAGCAGGTCGACCAGCATGGTCTTGCGTCGTGCATTCATTCCCTTGTTCACGACCATGCGCACTATTGGTGCGATCCTTCGGTCCCGAAGTTCCAGTTCAATGAGTGCCAGCAAATCTGCTGCGCCGGACTCCTGTCGTTCGGTGCTGGCATTGCGGGCCACAAAAAAGTAATCGAACTGAAATTCCTTTTCACCGGGGAAAAGCAGGTCGAGGTTGTTTGCGATAATCTGCTCAAGTGGAACATAGGTGTGCTCTCCTCCTACTTTCACGAATCGGGGAACATCGGCGCCAACCGGAACCTTGACCCGGGCAATTCCGCTTTCCTCCGGATTCGATCCGGGCAGGGCGACCAGGATATTCAGTGACAGATTTGAGATGAACGGAAATGGATGGGCAGGATCGAATATCTGGGGCGTGACAAGTGGAAATATGTTTTCCATGTAGTGCTGACGCAGCAGATGCTTCTGAGCAGCGTCAAGTTCCGAGTAATCCTTGAGCATGAGTCCGTGAAAGGCGAGATTGGCCATAACATCCCGGAATGCCTGCTCCTGTATGGTCTCAAGCTCCTCGACTCGTTCCCGGCATTCGAGAATCTGCTGTTCGGGGGTTCGGCCATCTACCGTTCGCTCGGTAATATTCGCAGCGGCCTGTAGCTTCAGACCGCCAATTCGCTTCATGAAGAATTCATCCATGTTTGAGGCGACAATTGCAACAAACTTGAGCCGCTCCAGCAACGGATTACGGCTGTCTGTCGCTTCGTGGATGACACGTCTGTTGAATTCCAGCCAGGTCAACTCACGGTTGAGATACAGGTCCGCGTCATCCAGATCGGGGCAGATCGGGATGTCCACATCCGGTGGACTTTTCCCGGTCGAGAAATTCGCCTGTTGCTGGCTGGAAATCAGGTTCATTGATCGCTACAGATCTGGCTCGGATCCAGTGTTCCGTGCAATTATACAATTTTTTATTGAAATCAAACCCATATTAAGCGATATTAAGCCTGTTTCAAACTCGCGGAGCTGATGCAGTCAATGCAAGAGCACCCTCCCAGTCCGAACTTGAGTCTAATCCGCAATGGAGCAATTGCTGCAAATGCTTGTTCAATACTGGCAGTTCGCGATGGCGTTCCTTGCCTTCGATATGTCTGTGCTGGGCGAGCCGGACATGATCGTACGCTTGGGCGTTCAGCTTGCCCTGCTGGCATGTTCAGCATTTTTCTCCAGCTCGGAAACTGCACTGTTTTCCCTTTCCCGGCTTGATCTGCAGCAGTTGCGCAGGGAAAGGAATCCCTTATCCGATATCATTCACGAACTTCTGGATCAGCCGCGCAGGCTGATCATCTCGATCCTGACCGGGAATGAGCTGGTCAATGTGGCGGCCGCCGCCAACATGACGTTCATCCTGTTTTCCCTGTATGAACCTGAAAAGGTAGTCCTGATCAATTTGCTGGTGATGGTTCCGTTGATGTTGCTGCTTGGTGAAGTCACTCCCAAGACTGTTGCGGTATCGAATCCCGTCCGGTACAGCACGAGAGTTGTGGCCCGACCCCTGTGGCTATGGATCCGGTTCATTGCACCGATTCGATGGGCGATCAGGGGTATCGCCGATCGGGTGACAACATTGGTAGTGGGTGAAGCGAAGGCCGCAGACAACATACTCCAGGTCGATGAATTCCTTACCCTGGTTGAGCAGGTGGCGGAAGAAGGGGTTCTGGATTCAACGGAGCGGGCGCTGATCTACAATTTGCTTGAGGCCAATGAGACAGAGATTGTTGAAGTGATGACGCCAAGAACCCAGATGGCTTTTCTGAACATGGATATGAGTGTTCCGGAGATGGTCGAGAGATTTGTTTCCTACCGGCATCCCAGGGTTCCAGTATTCAAGACCCATCGTGACAACCTGGTGGGATTCGTGCATGCGGAAGATATTCTCAGGCTGATTCTGGATGATGTGGATCTTGGGCAATACACCCCGGAAGACATCATGCATGCACCCGTCGTGGTTCCATTGACCAAGAAAGTCGATGAGATGTTTGATTTCTTTCAGGTCAACCGTGCACGGGCAGCTGCATGTCTGAATGAATTTGGCGGCGTCGAGGGATTCATCACGATGCGGGGCGTGTTGAATTTCATTTTCGGCGACATAAGTGGCGGGTCCCGGGAAACTGCGGCGCTATACGAAGAGAGGGATAACAATATCTATGATGTGCCGGGTGACATGAAATTGAATGACTTCAATAACCTGACGAATTTCGGAATCGAGGATCCGCGAATGACGACCATTGCCGGATATGCATTTCGGCTACTTGACAGATTGCCCAGGGAAAAGGATCGGGTGGAGTCTGAAGATATCATGATTCAGATTCTGGAGATGGATGATCACCGTATTTCCCGGGTCAGGGTTGCCAAGGGGGTGGATGAGGCGGAATTTCTCGCCCCGCCAACGTCCGGCGCCCAATCTGCCCGGGAGCAGGGCAGTCCTGTAACCGGACAGAGCCACCCCTTGCCTGATTCGGTAAGGGAGGAAGTCATGGATCAGGAAGGAGATCATGCAGATGCGACCAGCCAGCCAGGGGAGAGAAGATGACGATCATCGGGATCATCCTGCTCGTTGTAATTCTCCTGTTGCTCAAGGGCTTCTTCTCGGGTTCGGAAATTGCTCTGGTCAATTCGGACAAGGTCAAGCTTGCCGCAAGGTCGAATCAGGGGAATCAGAGAGCACGGGAAGTGCTCAGGCTATTCAAGACACCGGATGTCATGCTGGGTACTACATTGGTTGGCACGAATATTGCCACCATCGCCCTGACCACCCTCGTGACCATTGAGTTCATAAGACTGTTCGGAGAAGGGGGAGACTTGTACTCCTTCCTGTTGTTTACCCCGCTCCTGCTGATTCTCGGAGAGATTGTGCCGAAGAGCATCTGTCAGCAAAAATCCGATGCCTTCGCCCTGGTAGCGATCTATCCGCTCAGGTTGTTTTCAATCGTGTTCTATCCGGTCATTTTTCTCTTTTCGAGGCTGGCGCGGTTGCTCGCCCGGGTGCTGGGCAGCGGAAAGGTGGAACAGAATCTCTTCATGACTCGGGAGCAGATCCGCTCGGTAGTTGACATGACCGAACGGACCTCATCGGTGGATGCATTTGATCGGGGCAGGATAAGGCGTGTTATCCGGTTTGGCGATACAACCGTGGGTGAAGCCATGATCCCGATCGCAGAAGTGACGGCGATTGAGCACAACCGTAATATTCTGCGTGCGATCGCAATGGTCAGGCGAAAGGGATACAACCGGCTTCCGGTCTACAAGGGCAATACCAGCAACATTATCGGGATAGTGACACTTACGACCTGGGATTTGATGGACAAGGCCACTACGCAGCGTGAACTGGACTCATTCGTCAAACCTGCTCATTACGTGATCCAGTTCCAGACGATTGACCAGTTGTTGCCTGTATTGCGACAACGTAGCGACCACATGGCGGTGGTGGTGGACGAATTCGGTTCTGCTATCGGCATTATCACCATGGAGGATATCATTGAGGAAGTTGTAGGGGATATTGATGTGGGATACGATTTTGAAGAGTATCTGCCACGTCGCAAACGCGAGTTCGAGGTTCTTGATGAAGACGTGTATCTGGTGGATTCGAGGTTGTCGGTTTCCGAACTCAACGATTTGCTGGAAACCAGTCTCAATACCAGGAGCGCCCACACTATCGGGGGGTATGTCATGAACCGGTTGGGATACATTCCCGAGATAGGTGAGTCACTGATCGAACAGGGGTATCAGTTTGTTATTGATGAGCGCACGGAAAAGGCAGTGACCAAGATTCGTATCGAAAGGAAATTATGTCCTTGACTAAGCGGAGGCAGACTGCATACATGCCGCTCCTGCCGTACAAGGCCAAGACAAGCAGACAGATTCTGAAGGGAAACAACTTGTACCATTCGAATCAGGCCAGGCATGAGACCGGCATGGATCTCCGGAGATCATGATCATGTCTGCCCTTGAGCATGACCCGCGAACCGGTTTTGTTACAGGCGTTGAGCGGTGTATTTCCCCCAATCAGGATGAAAGACCGGACGGGGTAACCGTCGATGTACTGGTGATCCACGCAATCAGCCTGCCTCCAGATACTTTCGGAGGTCGGCATATCACGCGGTTGTTTACCAACTCCCTGGACCCGGATGAGCATCCCTACTTCAAGGAAATTTCGGAACTGCGTGTTTCGGCACACTTTCTTATCGAGCGGTCAGGGAGGGTAATGCAATTTGTTTCGACACGGAATCGGGCATGGCATGCGGGTGTCTCCAGCTTTCGCGGAAGAGCGCATGTCAACAATTTTTCCCTGGGCATTGAACTTGAAGGATGTGATAGCAAGCCATTCATGGTGGAGCAATATGACGCGTTGATCAGTCTGACCCACTGCCTGATGGGAGCTTATCCGTCAATCATTACCGAGAACGTTGTCGGGCATGGCGATATCTCCCCGGGTCGAAAAACCGATCCGGGGCCTTGTTTCAACTGGTCGGAATATCTGGGGCGGATAACCTGAGAAAATTTCCTCCTTGCCGGTTCTGCTTGCGCGAAATTCAGGGCGGTTCCCGTTTCAATCGGCTGCTACGGACAAGACAAGATTTCCATGCCAATTGGTGATTTCGGGTTTTATCCATAAATCAATATTGATATAATTTTCCTTGTTGATAAGTTATATTTATGTACCGGCGGTCGCTGTTATCGTATGAGCCTCCACATCACCATGCGTCAACTACAGGTGTTTGAGGCAGTAGCCCGCCACTTGAGTTTCACGCGTGCCGCCGAGGAGCTGCATCTGACCCAGCCTGCGGTCTCCATGCAGGTCAAGCAACTCCAGTCGATGGTGGACCTGCCCCTGTTCGAGCAACTTGGCAAGAAAGTACATCTGACCGAGGCGGGGAAGACCGTGCTCAAGCATAGCCGAATCATGATGGGACAACTGAATGAGATCGAAAAGGACGTAAATTGCCTGAGAAGGGTGGAATCAGGCAAGTTGAAGATCTGCATTGCATCCACGGTCAACTGTTTCGCGACCCGATTGCTGTCCCGTTTCTGCGAACGGTACAAGAATGTCAGCATCAGCCTGGATGTCATTAACCAGCAGGAACTGGTCCAGCGCCTTGAAGATAATGAACCGGACCTGGTGCTGATGGGACAACCGCCGGATAATCTGGATGTCGTGGCCAGACCCTTCATGGACAATCCGCTCATCGTAATCAGTTCACCCAATCATCCGTTTGTCAATCGCAAGGGAATTCCTGTCACGGAGATGGCGGAAGAAACCTTTGTTGTCAGGGAGCCCGGCTCCGGTACACGTACTGCCATGAAACGTATTTTTGACCAGTTCGGAGTAGTCCCGAGGACGGGAATCGAGTTATCCAGCAACGAAACCGTCAAACAGAGCGTGGAAGCCGGGCTTGGCCTGGCCGTGGTATCCGTTCATGCGGTTGAACTCGAACTGGCAGCGGGCAGGCTGGTATCCCTTGATGTCCAGCATTTTCCGGTCATTCGGAAATGGTACATTGCCTGTCGAAAGGGTAAACACCTTTCGGCAACTGCCAGGACATTCATGAATTTCGTCCTGGCGCAAAAGGCCCTGAAGCGGGGAAGGCCGTAGATGCCTGACAAGAAAATCCTTGACTATCGGTGCCGGTTGCTTTGTAATCCCCGCTTCGTTTTCTCCTCGTTCTGGCCAGGTAGCTCAGTCGGTAGAGCAGGGGACTGAAAATCCCCGTGTCGGCAGTTCGATTCTGTCCCTGGCCACCGATTTCCTCTCCTTGTCATTTCGACCCTGTCGGTACAGCGAATTTCATTGCCGGACAGGAACCGGTCGGGAATTTCGTGAGTCAGCTGTACCTGGGAGACTGGGGGGCATCTGGAAGCACCGGATAGTCCGCATGGTTTTCCAGGGAGTCCAGAACTTCATCAAGGGATACCCTGGCTCCGGTCTGCAGGTATTCCATGGCCCTGAGAGCACTTTCGTGCGCTTCCAGGCTTGATCCTGAGACGCAGTCCTCCATTACGCGACAAGAGTAATCGGACTGATGTCCATCCA
>JAJDVC010000123.1 GCA_022826305.1 Gammaproteobacteria bacterium
TCCCGACACGTCTTGGTGAGCGCCTCGTCACGAAATCTCTCATCAATTCCGCGTTTCTCCGCCACAATGGAAAAGCTCCCATCGCTTATGAGCCATTCATCGGGACTCTGGTTGCCACTGATGGTGACAGAAACGTCCGCTTTACGCGCAACCGAGGAGACAAGCGCCCTGGCAAGTTGAACCTTTTCTGCGTTGGCCTGTTTCATCTGGCGTACGGTCCCTGCCGCAAAATTGCCGAAGACAAGTCGAGCCTCAAACCGGTTCAGCCCTTTGGGCCTTAGCGTGATGATCGGACTGTGGGTTCGGTCAAGTTCCGAGAACCACAGCCGGATACCAGTCTGAACGGTATCCCTTCCCCTGTATTTTTCCAGGTGGATTGCAGTCCCGGTTCCCTCCTCGATTTCACGGCGGATCAGTGCCTGCTTCTCGGCAAGCATGTCAGTCCTCTTATTTGTTTGCGATATTTGTCAACTCGTCATCGTCAGGCAACGGGACCTCACGCAGCAGCTTCTTGAGGTTATTGGAAATTTCATCCCGGATATCCTCGAAGATAGACTCCAGTTCATCACTGGTATTGTTTTGCTCGGCGACAGCAAAGGCCCAGAGCAGGAGATCCATTCCCTCGACCGTATAACCATTGGCAGCGGCTCTCTGATAGATCTTGAGATAGAAGTCATGGTGCTTGTTGATACGCACACCAGCTACGAATCCGGACTCCGTGCCGCTTCGCATGGCTGGCTCCCAAAGATCCCCGGAAGTGATCGTCTCCACGGCATCGACATAAATGCTGTCCAGGCTCACGTGAGTATCAACCGGAACCTTCAGCCTGATCCCTGCGCCACGATTGTTATTAAGTGTGGCGCTCCTGTCTTCTGGATTTGCTGATTCCACGGCCGGTTTTTTTGTGGAGGGAGTATTCTCGATAGCTCTGTTTGCGCTGCCATGATCGATTCCGCGCTCAACTGCAACCCTGGTTTCTTTCCTGCGATAGCGATTGCCAGCCTCACGATAAACTGGCTGCAGCAGACTTTTCAGTTCTTTCTCGATGGCTGGGTCAAAAAGAATCTTCGATTTTTTCACATCCACCTTGAAGGCGTCATCGAGCCTGTGATTGAAATCAAACTCGATTCTGAGCAGGGATGTATGGGGCTCTGACACACCGAACACCCCAAGCCAACCGCCCTGCTGGATCAATCGTCCTTCACGATGAATATAAAACCCCTGTCCCCGGTTGGTTATTCTGGCGACAGCCCGTTCTTCATTGGTCAGGTCGCGCCTGTTCGGCAGTAGCCATGCCTTGATGTGGGCGACCTCCACTGTCCCGTCTTCCATCTCTATTTCAAGTTCCTGTTGGTTGGGTGGCAGTCCCTGCTTAGCCTTTCCGGGATAAAACGGGTTCCAAGGCGAAACCCGTTCACCATTCACCGTTACAGATACAGGTCGTTCACGTTCATCATCCCGATCAAGAAACCGGTAATAGATCAGCGCAATATGCTCCTTGAGACGTTCACCGAGTCGCCTTATCGCCTTCTGTTCCTGCGTCCCACCGGGATTTTCGTATTCTTTCGAAAGCAGCCGGTCACACTTGGACCAGATGACAATGGTACCCTTGTCTCCGCAAAGCTCCTCGAAGAGATCAAGTTCATCAGCGGTTACCTCATCCCGCAGCATTTCCCACTGATTCCTGGCTCCTACGTGCTCAAGATCCCAGGCAAGCTTGGAGAACTCCATCTCCGGGGACTTGCGCGATATGACTGTGAATTTCAGACAGATAGAGCTTGAGGCGGTCTTCAGTCCGAGACCGAACTTGCCGAGACTTGCGGGGTTGGTCCGTGCCGGCGCTCCGTACCGCATGGCTTCATACAGCATTTCGCCATCCATTCCGTCACCGTTGTCACCGAAACAGACAAACTTTCTGCCATCTTCCTCCATCTCTATCCGTATATTCACCTCGGTTGCATTTGCTGCAATCGAGTTGTCGATAATGTCGGCGGCTGCGGTATTGAAACTGTATCCCGTATCCCTGAGGCCGAATATCAGCCTTTTGGCATCTGGTTGATTGATAAGATCATTCACTTGACTAACTTTTTCTTCGTGACTTTTGGATTGGTTTCCGAGGTGGCGGGAATCATGACAGTGGAATTTTTCCTGCTTGTCTGGATGATATATCCTGGCCGGAACATATATGCATACGGATAGTTCCATCAGGTGTGCGGGCCCGATGAGAACTACAGTTTGTGACCATATCCAAATACCGGTACAATTTCAAATCTGCCAACCTGGTCACTGTGACAACCATGCCGAATCTGGTCACGGGACCCACAATTGCACCAGTTCCAGCCCGAACGGGGATCTTCTGGTATGCTTGAGAAATCAGGAACTCGTCCCACTGTCCCCGGATTGGGACTTTCACCAATTTCTCCCAGTCTCGAGCGGATTTGCAAGACCCCTGTTGCTGTCCATGTGGCCTCCGTAGATTTCGGCCTCACTGATATGGATATCGGCAACGAAACGTCGTTCAGATCAGCAGACTCAACAAGATTGTCCAAGCAACATGACCTGAAAACCAGTATAGCGGCCGCAAGTAGTGTTTTACGGCGTCAGATAGTGCTGAAATACCGGGATGTGTCCTTGATCGCCTCCCGTTTGGCCGACGGGAAAGGCTCCATGCACCTCGTACTGTGACAATTTGGCGCATGGCCTACGGGAATATCACACAACTCTTTAAGTATGATCATGAAGACCATTCGAATAGTACATGCATGTCTGCGAAATCGACAATCCATAACTATGAGCCGGTTCCTGATGCTGGACGAATGGCTTGGCCCGGCTTCGAAATGGGTGCCCGTCACTTGTTTTTCCTGCCCTGAATTTTCGCAATCTCCCTTACATTGAAATCTGGGAAGATTTGTGACATATTGTCCAAAAGGCACACAGTCTTGGTATGATGGATTGGGCAGACGCAAACGAATTCATCGAACTGATGGATCGTGCTGGGTTGGGAATCGCCGAGACAGCCGATCTTCTTGGTGTCCATGACAGGACTGTACGACGCTATAGAAATGGCGAGCACAGTCGCATTGATCGGCTGAAGATCGAGAAACTGCGGGAGATCGCTAACGAGCGCTGTAGAGACCGCCAGGACGGAGGGTTCAGGTTCATCGACCTGTTCGCAGGAATCGGCGGATTGAGGCGCCCATTCGGGGAGATCGGCGGACGCTGTGTGTTCACTTCGGAATGGGATCGGTTCTGCAAGGAAACCTACACAGCCAATTTCCCGGAACCAGTTGACAGCGAACATGAGTTTGTTGGCGATATCCGTCCCTACGCCGAGAATCCCGGTAGGGTGCCGACTCACGATGTCCTGCTGGCAGGTTTCCCGTGCCAGCCGTTCTCGATCGCCGGGGTGTCCAAGAAGAACGCGCTTGGAAGACCCCATGGCTTCCTGTGCAATACCCAGGGAACCCTTTTCTACGATCTGGCAAAAATTCTGCACCATCACCGACCACCAGCGTTTCTGCTGGAAAATGTCAAGAATCTGGAGCGGCATGATGGCGGCAGGACGTTTGCGACAATCATGCATGTTCTGCAGAATGAACTCGGTTACAGTGTGAGCACCCGTGTGATCAATTCATCGTCGTGGGTGCCGCAGAAACGGGAACGTATATTCATTGTGGGCTTCAGACAGGAGACGGACTTCGATTTCGGAAAGCTGGCGATTCCGACCGGTCCCGGCCCCACGCTCGGATCGATCCTTGAACCGAAGGTCGACCCGAAGTACACGCTGACCGCTCATCTGTGGAACTACCTGAAGGAATACAAGAAGAAACACAGCAGGGTCGGCAACGGCTTCGGGTATTCCCTGTTCGGTCTCGATGATGTCACCCGTACCCTTTCGGCTCGGTACTACAAGGACGGCTCGGAAATCCTGATCCGGCAGCGGGGACGGCGGCCGAGACGGCTGACCCCGCGGGAATGCGCATGTCTGATGGGATTCGAGAAACCCGGTGAGGAGAAGTTCAGGATTCCCGTATCCGATACACAGGCCTACCGTCAGTTCGGCAATGCCGTGGTGGTGCCGGTTGTCCGTGCGGTTGCACAGCTCATGAAACCCCACATTGTCGAAATCCTGGCTCGGGAAGGCGGGATTCCTCCGGCTAGCCGGGAGTCCGGGATTCTGATGCCCGAGCTGGCCATTGCGGACTGATCCGTGTCAGCGAAAACAGTGACTCCGGAGGGCTGGGGCCGGATGATGGCCTGGATATCGGGCAGTAACAGAAAACCGACTCTGGTGATCCGATCAACCCTGCACCTCAGGGGACTCAGGTTCCGTATCCATCGCTGTGACCTGCCCGGGAAGTCATTCCCATCCACGGCTGTTTTTGGCATGACCATGTTTGTCGCCTCTTCCGGCGGTTGAAAGCTTGGAAGGATTTCTGGTGGAAAAAGATCGCCTCAAACTTGATGCGTGCCCCCGGCGTGTGACTACAATATGGGAATGTGCAATGAAAGGGCAGTTCCGTGCAGAATGGCTTGAATCTGACGAAAACGAACTGGGGCTGAGTGGAAATGCGGCGCGGTCATCTACGTGATCACTTCATCGGGGCAGGTGTCAAGTGCCTGTCGGCTGTTGATGCGAATCCCGTAATATCAAATCAGCATGAGATCGGAATCAACAGAGACATGCTCAGGTTTCTCGGAGAAAATCACCGTCAGCAGTACAAGGTTCTTTATATATGGCTTGGGGGTGATCAGGATGGGTTTTCCGTTGAAGACATCGCAACTCATTATGATACTCGCATAAAGAAGAAACGAAGACCCTCCGAGTGGCGTCTTTACTATCCTTCCAATGCGGTTACCGGAACCATGCAGGCAGGAGACACACTGTTTCTGGCGAAGCACAATAATGGTCAGCTGTTTTTCATCATCACATCGGCGGGCTCCACCAGTGAACACCAGTTGTTGTGGCTGTTCGGGCTGGAATCCCCGATTCCCGGCAAGCCCTTTGTTTCCAGAGAGTTTCCGGAAGATGGCCTAGAACTGGATTTTGCTGCTCGCTATATTCTGGATGAGATCGGTGTGGAATTCGAGGATTCGGAGGCGGACAAGCTTGACGATATTATCGACAGGTTCGCCTCGACATTCCCCAGTACAGACCGTTTCTCACAGCTCGCACGCCTTTCTCTGCCCGAAGTGCGGGCCGAGGATGATCCCGATGCGGCCCTGCTGGCTTGGCTGGACCATGAGGAGGCGATGTTCCGGCGTCTGGAGAAGCGCATCGTTTCACAACGTCTGAAAGAAGGTTTTGCCGAAGGGGATGAAATTGATGTGGAAAGTTTCATCCGTTTCTCGCTCAGCGTCCACAACCGACGCAAGGTGCGAATGGGCTATTCACTCGAGAACCATCTTGAGGCTGTATTCCAGGCCTTCGATATCAGGTATGACCGGGGCAAGGTGACAGAGCATAACCACATGCCTGACTTTCTTTTCCCGAGTGTGGAAGCCTACCATGCCGCCCCCGCAACCGGATCTTCTGAACTGACCATGCTCGGAGCGAAATCCACATGCAAGGATCGCTGGCGGCAGGTGCTGGCGGAGGCCGCCAAGATACACAGGAAACATCTTCTGACCCTCGAACCCGGAATCTCCGAGTCCCAGACGGGGCAGATGGAAGCCTCAGGTCTTCAGTTGATCGTGCCCCGGGATATCCAAGACAGCTACACGGAAATACAACGAGAGTGGCTATGGAATCTGGAGAATTTTGTCCAATATCTCAAACGAACCTAACCCCAAGCCAGATTCCCTTGAAATCCAGAGCCTGATTTCGGCGCGTTCAGCGTCACGTCCCGACCGGGGTGATGAACAATCGCACCGCCCAGTTCGTTGCGTCCGAGCCGGCGACCGCCGGGAACCTCGCCTTCGAACACCGACCGGAAGTGCTCGGGATCGACCGAACTGGAGAGGCCCGGCACCGCCGCACCCTTGCCGACCCAGGCGCTCGCCTCGCGGTACGCCCCGTCGTCCCTGGCGTAGTAGCCATCGCGCTCGAAATAGTCCACGCCTTGCGACGGCGAGGCGATCTTGCCGATGGACGCTACCATGACGGCGGCGAAATGAGCGGATTTCTGCCTGTCCATACAGGCCGGATATACGCTTGCAGGTGGCAGAACAAGTACCGAAAAAGTGTTGTCCGCACATGGCCGCGAGAGTCGTCGAACGTCCTTTCAGACCGGGATTTGCCGCGCACTGGTGCTTGCTTCCGGCGTGGAGAAATGATAACAATATGCTAACCGATTATATGGAGCGAACCCATGGTGACGATCAATGTGCGGCGGCTCGACGACGATGTAGTGGACCGCCTCAAGCAACGCGCCGCGCAGAACAACCGCTCGCTGGAGGGCGAGGCGCGCTACATCCTGCAATGCGCCGCCGATGACGACATGGCGGCGAAGCGGGCAGCGTTCGGCGAAGCCATGAAACGGCTGCGCCCTCTCACCGAAGGGCGCAAGCACACGCTGGCGGAAGTGCTGATCCGCGAGGACCGCGACCACGGTCACCGTGACGACTTCTGATGCGCTTCGTCGTCGATGCGAGCGTGGCGGTCAAGTGGCTGGTCATCGAGGAGGATGCGGACGTTGCACAGGAACTGGCGACGAGCGGCCACGAACTGCACGCGCCGCGCCTGATGGCCTCCGAAGTCGCAAATGCGCTGTGGCGCAAGGCCCGGACGGGTGAGATAGAGCGCCGTGCCGCGGGCGTCCTGCTGGCCAACGTGCCGGACATGCCGGTGCGCTGGGGAACCGATGAACTGGTCTCCGCCGATGCGGTGCGTCTGGCGCTGGCGTTCGACCGTCCGATCTACGATTGCATCTATCTCGCGCTCGCGCACCGTATCAATGCGACGATGCTGACGGCGGACCGTCGATTTGCGAACACCCTGGCCTCGACCGAGCATGGCGAGATCGTGATGACGCTGGCCGATTACGCAACAACGCGATGATCGCGAAATTTTTTTGATCATGGTCCTGTCCGTGCATGACCGGCCAGCCGGTTACAGGACTGGCCATGAGGATACAAGCCGTTGATTCCAAGAATGAAATACTCTTGCTCGAAAGTTTGACATCGCTTGCCCACAGGTTCAAATCTCCCTTCCAGGATCACCGAATCCGGGAAGGTGGGAGCGGTGCAGAGAAAAGCCGCCATGGTCACGAAGTCGGCCGCCGAGGCAATGCTGCCATTCCCCAGACCCATCAGAACGTGCTTGATGCTCCAAGTAGCCAGGCAACGGCAGTGATCAAGGGCATGCTTCATTCTGGATCCACGGTCGACACCGGGGCATGCGATGATCAGTTCCGTGTCCACCTTCTG
>JAJDVC010000163.1 GCA_022826305.1 Gammaproteobacteria bacterium
CCTGTTGCCCTGACCAACCCCCTGCCCGATCCCCCCTGCACCTGCGTGCAGCCAGACCCCGACAGCATCTCCCCATCCCCCTCAGATTAGCATCTCCGCCTCCCCTTGTCATCTCCTTCCGCAACTGCCCTTGCCGATGACCACCCAGTCTCTGCCGGACGGACAGGGTTACAGCACTCCTGCGGTTCAGCCGCATGCGCGCTGCTGCAGTTTCGCCAACTGGGCGGAACCACCCCGCTGGGCCATCAGGCACTCCCCGTAGCGGTTCACCATGGCGGTGGATTTCCAGCGTCCGGCCTGCAGGATGGCGGGCAGTTCGATGCCCGAGGCGATCATGTCCTGGGTGGCCCCGACCCGGGTGCTGTGCCCGGACAGCCCGGCCACCAGGTCCTCGGCCAGTCCGGCCTTTTTCGCCATCGACTTGTAGATGCGCGAGACCTGTCCGGGATGAAGCCTTGCACCGGGCTGTCCGTTCATGCCGACAGCACGAAACAGGTAGCCGTCTCTGATGCCGCTGCGTTCCAGCCACCGGCAGATCATGCCGACGGTGTCCGGTGCCAGATACAGGGCGGCCGCATGGCCCTCCTGGTCGGTCTTGGAGCGTCTCACCAGGAGGGTGGCGGCACCGTCCTGTTCCGGTTGCAGATCAGTGACTTGCAGGGCCACGAGTTCGGAGCGGCGCAGCAGTGCGTCGTAGGCGACGGCAAGCATGGCGCGGTTACGGTCGTCGATGAGGCGGTCGCCGCTACAGGAGAGCAGGGTCTGCCGAAGGGGCCAGGTGAGTCCCTGGGCCTGGGTCTGGCGCCGACCCTTTCTGCGGTGCATCCTGCGCAGGGCGGTCTGTACCCCAGTGCTTTTCAGGGGGTTCTTCCAGTTGCATGCGCGGCACAGTGCGGCGACGCTGGCGACATAACGCCGCACGGTGGCAGGCGCCCGGTCGCTGGCCATGGAGTCGATGAAGCGGGCGAGCGGCACGGCCTGCGCGGGCCAGGGCTCAAGGCACTGGCGTTCGCACCACAGTCGATAGATGCCGAGGTCGGCCCTCAGGGCCCGTTCGGTGTTGGTGCTGAGGGTCCCCCGGACGGACTCGAGCCAGTGCTCAAGGGGGTCGGGGGATGCCGCGCCGGCCCGCAGCATGGGAGGCTTGAAAGATTTTCTGTGGTGGATTGTCGGCACGGGTCAGTTCCTCGGTTGGTAAATCCAGCAGTATCTGTTGCGCAGGATAATTACCGGTTATCGTGCGTATCGGCCCCGCCAAAAACCACTTGATCCATTGTTTCTTGAAATCTTCATGTGTTTCCGGTCCACGCATGCCCTGCAATCTCAAGACCGGAAAACATTCCTTTCCGGTCTGTAGACCTGTCCCGGCGCGGCGGCAGCTTTTTGCCAACGCCTGTTCACGCATCCGCATGATCATGTGCGGCGGTCTTTCATGGCATGGAACTGAAAAGCATCCTGAATTCGCCGTCCCTTCGCGACCGGACGCACCATTACGACCATTGCGGATACGAGGAAGACCGGGACGTGGACGCAGCGAAGGATATCCTTTCGGCTGGGCTTTTGTCCGACTGGCGGGACAGGAGTGCTCCGGCACATGAGCAGGATGAGCAATGCAGCGAGCCCGTGAAGCCGCCGCACCATGCAGAACAGCAAGCCTTGTCAAGCTGAAGCGCATACTTCCGGAACATTACCTGGGTGGCAAGCGGTCCGAATCAGCTGGCTTTCCTGAGCATCAGGACTGCAACGAGCGCAAAGCAGACGACCGGCAGGCAAGCGCCCAGCAAGGGCGGCATGCCGTTGGCCAGGACGATGAATCCCAGCCCCTTGTTTCCTGCGTAAAATCCGATGCCGAGCATGATGCCAACGAACAGGTTCCGGCCCAACATGCCGGAGCGCAGGTGAATAAACACGAAGGGTATGGCCAGCACGACCATGACTGCCGTGGACAGCGGAAGCGTGATCTTGTTCCAGAAGGCAAGCTCGTGCACACTGGTTTCCTGCCGATTGGCGTTGAGGTGGTCGATATAACGACGCAACTGCAAGAAGGTCAGCTGACTGGGCTTCGCCAGGAAGATCGAGAGAATCTGCGGCGTTACCCGGGATTCCCAGGAACGGGTCTTGCTGTCCAGCACCCGGGTTTTGTGGTCTGCATCAACCAGGGTTTCCCTGATATCTTCGAGAACCCAGCGACCATCGGCGAAAATTCCCCTCTTTGCCTCGAGCAGCGCACGCAGCCTGCTGTTTTCATCGAAATTGAACACCTTGATGTTCAACAGGGACAAGTCGGGGAGCACCTCGCGGATATTGATGAACATGCCGGAATCCCGGATCCACAAGCCGAAACTCGTATGCGTCTTGATGTCCGTCTGCAGGGCTTCCGCCCGGTCCTGCTGGGCACGGGTTTCCGTGTGCGGGGCCACGTATTCCCCAATCAGGAATGCGATCAGCACCAGCATTGTACCGGTCTTCAGTACGGCCGCGGTGATCCGCATCAGGGAAACTCCGCTGGCCCGCATGACGAGCAGTTCCGAGTCGTTGGCAAGCAGGGAAAGTCCCAGCATGGTGCCGAGCAGGGCGGACATGGGAAAGATCTCGTAGGCCATTGTGGGAAGGGTCAGGGCGACATAGGCCATCGCATTGGACAGGCCGTAGTTTCCTTTCCCCAGGCTCGGCAGCTGATCGATGAAGCTGATGAATGACAGCAGGCCCAGCAGGCCCAGCAGGATCAGCAGCGTGTACTTCAGGATGTACAGGCCAAGGTACCGGTCGAGGATACTCATCTTGCCGGAAGTCCCGGCAACAGCCTGAGGTTGAGCACCCTTCTGCGGAACATGTAAAGTGCCAGCAGGAGGAAAATCGCATGCACGGTCCACAGGGGGGCCTGCACAGGCACGGCCTCCCGGCGCATCAGGGCGAGGGCGACCCCCAGCAGGTTTGTATAGCAGAAGTACACCAGCAGGGCCGGCAGCATGTTGGGAAAACGGCCCTTGCGGTAGGTGATTGAGGAAAAGCATAACGCAAACAGCAGGAGCACCGGCAGGACGAGTATCTTCGAAAATCTCCAGTGGAGTTCCGAGACTGCATGAGCGTGGCCCTCTGCAAGGAGTCTGGCAGTCGGCCGGGCCTTGGCCGGTAGCGCAGGCCCCCTGGCGGAGTGGCTGTCCAGCCTTATCGCATAGGTATTGAAATCCGTGACCCGGTAGGACGATTCTCCGGGATTTCCCTGATACTGGGAACCGTTCCTGAGTACCAGGAATTCGTTGCCGGTCGACTCGTCAACTTCCTTGAACCCGGTACTGGCTGTTACTACACTGTCATCCTTGCCGGCGCTGTAGACAAAGATATCACTGAACGTGTCGGACCTTCGGTCGTGGGATTCGACGAAGTAAACACCCTGTCCGCCGCGCGTTTCGGTGAATTTCCCGGGGATGATGCCCGTGACGTCGGACCGGGTCCGGTACAAGTGCTCGATGCCGATACCGATTTCCGCGGACAGGGGAGACAGGTACAGGGACAGTGTACCCAGCAACGTGCTCAGTACCAGGCACAGTATGAACAGGGGCCTGAGAAACAGCGTCATGCCGATGCCGCAGGCGCTGATAACGGTCAACTCGTTGTCGCGTATCCACCTTCCCATCACCAGGATGATGGAAATGTAGGCAACCAGCGGAATGATGACATCGAGGTACGATATCATCTTGAGCAGCAGGAGCAGGAAAATGCTGTCCATGGCGATATCGCCCTCTGCCGCGGCGCCAAGAAAGCCCACCAGGCGGATGACCAGAAAAACGGAGAACAGGATGATCGTTACCGCAGCAGTCGTTTGCAGCACCTCCCGGATGAATGCCCTGCTGATAATCATGAAGTGGCGGGGGCCCTGATCAGACCATTACCGGGCAACCCGATAAAATAGCCGTGAGACAATACGCCTGCCTCGTTCTTTCCGGCGCTGGAGTAGTGATAGAATCTCACCTTTTGGGTAAGCCAGGATAGCCAGCCCTATTGTATAAGATAATCCCGTTCGGAGTTAACATGGTTTTTTCGGCCAACACAATTGATCTGGCAAGGAGTGCATCGCAGTGCCTGGTGGTAGGTGTATTCGACGGGAAGGAACCCGAACTTTCCCCGTCCGCACAGGAACTCGATACGGCAACCGGCCTGCAGCTGCAGGAAATTCTCTCGCACGGCGATTGCGATGCCGAACCGGGTTCAGCCCTGATGGTTTACCAGCCCAGGGGCATTGCGGCCAGGAGAATCCTGTTGCTGGGCCTGGGCAGTCATGACGATCCGGATGACCTGAACCTGAGAAAGGCCGCCGCCGCTGCCGCCAAGGTACTCGAAAAATGCAGGATCCGGTCCGCCGAGTTTGCGATCCTGGATACTGTGCAGGACGATGAGTGTACCCGGCAGGCCCGCAACATCGTCGAGGCGATAGAAGAGACGGCCTACCTGTATCAGGAGACCAAGAGCATCAAGCAGCCCAAGCGCCGCCTGTCCAAGGTGCGGCTGGTTGCGTCCCGGGACAAGCTGTCCGCCATTCGTCTGGGCATCAAGCAGGGGGTCGCGATTTCCCACGGGGTTGCCTTTGCCAAAACGATTTCAAACCTTCCGGGAAACATCTGTACGCCGAGATATCTGGCGAAGCAGGCGAAACAGCTTCAGAAATCGCACGGGTTGAAAACCACGGTGCTCGACGAGAAGCAGATGAAGGCCCTGAAGATGGGATCGCTGCTTTCCGTTTCACGCGGCAGCCGGGAACCCGCCAGGCTGATCATCATGGAATATTCCGGCGGCGCGGAAGACCAGCCACCCATCGTGCTGGTCGGCAAGGGCCTGACGTTCGATGCGGGCGGCATTTCCATCAAGCCCGCAGCAGCCATGGATGAAATGAAGTACGACATGTGCGGCGGCGCCAGTGTCTACGGCGCGCTGATCGCGGCCTCGGAACTGAACCTGCCGCTGAATGTGGTGGGAATCGTCCCGAGTAGCGAAAATCTTCCGGACGGGGCCGCCAACAAGCCCGGCGACATCGTGACCAGCATGGCAGGCAAGACGATCGAGATACTCAACACCGACGCGGAAGGTCGACTGATCCTGTGCGATGCCCTGACTTACGCGGAAAGGTACCAGCCAGCTGCCGTCGTGGATATCGCTACATTGACCGGAGCCTGCATCATCGCGCTCGGACACCATGCGAGCGGCCTGTTCAGTAACTGCGAAAAACTGGCAGAGGAACTCCTGGCCGCCGGGCAGGCCGCCGGCGACCGGGCGTGGCGGCTGCCGACCTGGAACGATTACACCAGGCAACTGAAAAGCAATTTCGCCGATCTGGCGAATATCGGCGGCAGAAGCGCAGGCTCTGTGACGGCAGCGTGCTTCCTGCAGGAATTCGCCCAGAACTACAAGTGGGCTCACCTGGATATTGCCGGAACGGCCTGGAAATCCGGTCATGCGAAGATGGCGACCGGGCGGCCCGTTCCGTTGCTCTCGGAATTCCTGATCGGGCGTAGCGAGAATGCTGATGCGTAAACAAGGAAAGGCACAGGTTGATTTCTATATTCTGAACAGGGCGGACATTCGAAGGAAACTCCTGTTCGGCTGTCGGATCGTCCAGAAGGCGTTCCGGCGGGGACTGCGGACATGGATGCTGACCGGCACCGAGGAGCAGAGTCGGTACATGGACCAGTTGCTGTGGACCTTTGCCCAGAACAGTTTCATCCCCCATGGCATATCCGGGAAGCAGCCAGCCGACTGGCGGGATTACCCGGTACAGGTCGGACATGTATTGCCGGATGCCGGACAGGTCGACGTGCTGATCAACCTGCAGGAAACCGTTCCCGAGGCGATTTTCGGGTATGAGCGGGTTGTTGAGCTGGTCAGCGACGAGCCGCAGGACCGCAGCCTGGGGCGCGAACGCTTCCGTGTCTACCGCACACACGGCATCAGTCCCGGAACCCACGAGATACAGGGGTGATCAGATCGGATATCCGGTCGGACCATGTGATTGCTGACAGGGGCCATGATGCCGATTCCTTCTTCCAGGCCACCGAACCCAGAGGTTCCATGCCGGTGATTCCGCCGGGGAGCAACCGCAGGACGCTCAGACCGACCCATACCTGTATCGGGAGCGCAATCTGACGGGACGCGTGTTTCAGAAATTCAAGCGGTATCGGCGCATCGCCACGCGCCATGAGCGTCTGGCGATTATCTGCATGGCCATTTCATGCCTCGTCTCGACCGTTATCTGGCTTGATTGAGAACACCCCATAGCCGGTCCAGAATGTTCTGTCTGTGTCACCAGAAGAAGGTGGGTCATGCAATAGTCCTGGGGTTGACCAATAGGGCAACCCCAGAGTAAGATTGAAAGGGTCTTCCAGCCTTGTCGTGAAAAAACATGTCAACAGGGGATTCTGTGGGTTCCATTCTGCGGAAACTTCGTCTCGGTGCAGAGCTGGGAATTAAATCCGTTGGCCCATGTGTAGGCGTATCCTATAGTTATCTGAGCAAAGTCGAAAACGGAATAAAGCTCCCGAGTATCGGCCTGATTATCGAGCTTTGTAAACTGTACGGTGCTGATCCTGACGAGATTATTGCAAAAACAGGTGCCGTTCCACCTGATATCACAGAGATAATTCAGGTACATGGTAAAGACGCGTATGAATTACTACGTCATACATATACAGAAACCGATTAGTGTCTGCTTCATTATCAGGCCCTGTGTCCTATTGAGTTTCCATAGCCAGTAATCAAGAAATCAGCGGACTATCCATGTTCAGCGAGAGTCTTGTCCAGGGTATAAGTGATCGTCTGAAGGTATATTTGTACAGGTAAAACAAGAATGTGGAATTTATGGGCCTGAGCGGTAATCAGAAAGAGCTGATCAGGCAGCTTCAAAATGAGAGTTCCTTGGTGGGCCGCTACAGCAGCCTGAATTGCGTAAATGTGATAGGAAGCCAGAGGCGTGGGGTATTATCGATTGTCTTTCAGGGTCACGATTCAGTAAGAGACCGTCTCGTTGCCATAAAGGTTATGGATCCTGATCGCCTTGGTGATGCATACCGTATAAGCGCATTTGAGAGGGAGCCCGATTTGCTCCAGCAGTTGGAGGGGAGAAGTAGATGTCTCCAGCTGATCAGTGGTCTTGAGCATTACACATGGGAAATAAATCCCCCGGATGTCCCGGATCCACTGCAGATCAAATGTGGATTCTTTGTGGCAGAGTGGCTCGAAGAGGATGTGGATGAATATTTTTATGATCAGCAGAATCACAAGGCATCTGTAAAGCTGGAAATATTTAGAGAGATATTGCTGGCAGTTGAGGCGGTCCATCGTGCAGACATATTTCATCGCGATATAAAGGTTGACAACATACGAGTCAAACCAACCAATGGTTCCTCGGTTTCGGTTTTAATTGATTTCGGCACTGCTGCCCATCTGTCTGGAGCTCCGTTGGAGAGCGGCTATTGTGGACCTGTGGGTGCGCCGGCCTTTTCACCGCCAGAGGCGTTTGTCGGATTCTCAGGCGACAGGAAACTGGGCAAGCTGTCAGACAGTTATGCGCCTGGTGCGCTACTGTTCAACTTGTTTAACTATAGAGATTTCCTATATGTTCGTGAGAACGAAACCAGGTTCAATCAACTTCGGTCTTCAATCATTCCATTGATAGCATTGGAGAGTTCGCGGGACAACAAACTGAGGAAGTGGCAAGAACAGATGTGCAAGTTCAGAAAACTGTCCGTCACACCAGAAATAGCCGGCCCCGGAAATACACTTCCTTCTGCAGCTTCACGAATTATCAAACAGGCCTATTCAGGATTGATTGATTTCGATTTCCTTCAAAGGGTGGGCGATCTGCCTGTTACGCGTCGGCATATAGATACTGCGATCCGTGTACTGAGTAATCAAAAGAGACAGGAAACGGATTTGAAGCGCAAACGGGATCTGCGAAAGCGCAGGCAAGAGAAAATTCGCCAAAAGCAGGAACGCCTTGACATGTTTATCAGTCAACGAGTGTTGAATCATGCATAACCATAAATCGGACCTGCCGTTACAGGAGATAGATGTCTTGCCAGGGAAGATTTCCGTTCTGATGACAGATGACCCGCGTAACGAGGTTGCGGTGATCCTGCCTGCAGTACAGAAGTTCAATCAGTCTGGAAATTCGAATCTGCCGGATTTGTCTGTAGGTTCCTTAACCAACGACACCCCTACCTTCATTCAGCCCGAGGTTTACGAGAATGAATATTCGAGGCTATTGAGAAAATTCAAGCGATTCGGGTCTTCTTACACATACTTGAGTCATCTTGCTCAACTGCGCCAGCTGGTCGGTGATCTCGATGGCGCGGAATGCTACTTGAAAACGGCTTTGCAGAAGAACCACGCATCGTTTCTGCAGGTTGACTTGAGTGCTCTGCTGATTGAAAGAAACAATGATAAGGGGGCGCAGCAGATCCTGCATCGATGTGATACCTCGAAGGATCTCCGGGCGAACCTGAGATTGGCGTATATTTCAGTACGTCAATCTCAGGTTGAGGAGGCGGAGAGATATGTTAATCGAGCATTGCATATCGACAATACAAATTATGATGCCCAATTGTTTTCCGGCACTATCCATCTCTACAGAATGCGTTGGGAACAGGCAGTGCGCAGCTTCAGGGCTGCAGCGGAAACAAGGGATGATTCATCTGTCTTGTTTACAAATCTCGCAGCGGCTTACTGGGGTCTCGGGGAAGAAGAAAAGACCGTTAAATCCCTGCACAGGGCCGTATTGCTTGACCCTCTGAATGAAACCGCTGTTCTATTCCTGGCAGATGTAATGTTTTCCCGGGGCACGCCCGAGCAGTGCATCGCTTCATTGGAGGTTATCCTGTCATACAAACAGGATAAGCCCGAACTTTGGGAAAGGGCGGCCAGGGCCTATTACGAATCGGGAACCGGGGGATCAAGGGATAAATCCAGGCTGAGAAAATCGCTGGACGCCCTGCATATGCAACTCAAGATGCAGAATTCCCCGTATTCACAAATTCTCAACAATCTTGGTGTAGTCCAGAATGAACTTGGAAATGTCGGTCAGGCAAGGAGGTATTTTGAACAGGCATGGATAAAGGCCGAACAACCGACCGAAAATGCGGATCTCCCTTTTCGCAATCTGCTTGGTGTTCTTGTTCAGCTGAAGGAGTACAAGGAGGTTTTCAGGCTG
>JAJDVC010000012.1 GCA_022826305.1 Gammaproteobacteria bacterium
TACGTTTGGCATGGGAGCACATGGAAAGGCGCTATCCCGATCTGGCCGATACATCAAATCGCGCCTTTGCGGTCGTCGGCTACGGCAAGCTCGGTGGTATAGAAATGCGCCCAGGATCGGATCTTGATCTGGTCTTTATTCATGATCTTCCGGAATCCAGATTCCATTTCGTACACCGTCTTGCACGCAAGCTCCTGAGTCTGTTGACAGTCCAGACGTACTATGGACCACTTTATGAAGTCGATACACGTCTGCGCCCCTCCGGTAATGCAGGACCGTTGGCGAACACCCTGGCAGGCTTCGAGCATTATCAGCAATCCGATGCACTGGTGTGGGAGCACCAGTCGCTTGTTCGAAGCCGGGCCGTGGCTGGAGACAAGGAACTGTGTGAGCGATTCAATCGGTTGCGCATCAAGCTGCTATGCCAGAAACGGGAACTGGCAGGGTTGCGACACGAAATCATCACCATGCGCGACCGCATGAGCGCCCACCATGATGCGGACAAGGATCTGAAACGCGGAATAGGCGGTATAGTGGACATCGAATTCATGGTTCAGTATCTGGTTCTTGCCCATGCCCACGAGGTGCCGCAGCTTGCCACCTACTCCGACAATATACGCATACTTGAGATAGCAGGAGATATGCATGTCCTGTCCCGGGATGATGCGGACCAGCTTACCTGGGCCTATCTGGCGCTGAGGGCGCAGATGCATCAGCGCATGATGAACCTGAGTGATGAGCATATGGATAACAAGGTAATGGCTTCTTATCAGGATACCGTCAGCATGATCTGGGAGCAGCTTTTCGGGGTGCCCAGAATTCATTCCGCTTCCTCCGGCCCTCGTTCCTGACGAAGATCCGCCTTGATCAGCATCCGGGTATCTTGTCCTGCTCTGCC
Source organism: Gammaproteobacteria bacterium (assembly GCA_022826305.1). Taxonomy (GTDB): domain Bacteria; phylum Pseudomonadota; class Gammaproteobacteria; order Arenicellales; family Poriferihabitantaceae; genus Poriferihabitans. The sequence goes on from JAJDVC010000012.1 coordinate 899, forward strand.
CGGTCTGTCGGGCTCGGTCGGTACTGTCTTGCGTCGACAGTGAGGAGGCCAGGTTCAGGAACCTTCAAATCCCTGCAATACATTGATGGTGTTGATACCGATTTCTTCTACCGCGTATCCGCCCTCCATGACAAACAGGGTGGGAATCTGCAGGCCGGACAGCAGTCCGCCGTAATGCTTGAAATCCTCGCTCTTGAGCCTGAAAAAGGAAATGGGATCACGTTCAAACGTGTCAACCCCCAGTGAGACTATCAGGGCATCCGGAGAATAATCGGCAATCTTCCTCATGGCATCAACCAGCGCCCCTTTCCAGCTTGAGTAGGCAGTCCCCGGGGCCATGGGGTAGTTATGGTTGAATCCATGTCCCGAACCCTGTCCGGTTTCATCCGCGTAACCGAGAAAGTGCGGGAATGCGTCTTTCGGATCTCCGTGAAGTGAGCAGTACATTACATCCGACCGGCCATAGAATATGGTCTGGGTTCCGTTTCCGTGGTGGAAATCCACATCCAGAATCGTGACCCGGTCAGCGCCCTGGTCAATGAATGCCTGGGCACAGATCGCTGCATTATTGATGAAGCAGTAGCCTCCGAACATGTCGCTGGCGGCATGATGACCTGGTGGACGACACAGTGCGAATGCCGAATCCTGACCATCATGGATCAGTTTCTGCGCGGTGAGGGCGACGTTGGCGCTGGTTCGTGCCGCTTCCCAGGTTCCGTCGCTGATCGACGTTTCCATGGCAAGGGCATAGTATCCCAGTCTACCTTCCACATGCCGCGGGATACGTTGTTGCATGCCCCGTGCTGGAATGATGGTGGGGATCGCCTCCCCCCGGTATCCTGCCTTGCGCCAGTCTTCCCAGCAGGTTTCCAGAAATTCGATGAAATCCGGATCATGGACACGCAGTACGGGCGCAAGGTCAAAATCATCCGGTGGCAGGACTGTTCCCAGTTGAACGGCGTGAAGCTGCTTGAGAACATGCTCCATCCGTTCCGGGCATTCAAACGGGGGAACCAGTTCGCCTCCGTAGAGTTCGGTCCTTGCATTTCTCAGGGCATGTTTCGGGCTGTAGACGGTTTGCATGTGGCTCCTTCAGTCAGGCGTCAGGGGTGGGTCGAGTCTGGTCCGGAAATTGCATGGTGCTGCATGTTCAAATACCCGGGGACATGGGACACCGGCTTGGCATGCTCACAGGTCATTGACCGGTTTTTCTCAATTCTGCATGGGCGCCATATCCGTGACGTTTCTGGTCATGGTACCTGAATGGCTGTAGAAATCCAGATTGAATAACGGGATTTCGGACATAAGACACCTTGTACCCGAAGATTCCGCATTGTTCTGCAGGAATATACGAACAGAACCCCTTATGTTTGTGCCGGTGGCAAGTGTGGTCATCCCGGCCGATAATGCTGTAGCCGAACCGCCCGAGGAACCGCCCGGAGTAATGCCCGGGCTGACTGGATTGCGGGCGATACCCCAGAACCGGGAATGGCACGAACCGAGAATGCGGAATTCCAGGGGCGTCATTTTTGTATGGCAGATCGCTCCGGTTCTTGCCTGTTCGTGGCAGGTCCTGGTGAGTGCGTGCACTTTCCGGTTGACCTTTTCAGCCCGATTGATCACGGCTCGCATCAACGTCGCCAGAGAAAGCTTTCCGGGCAAACTGAAGGAACGCCTCATGGAAGCCCTCGAGGAAAAAGCCATGCGACAATCCGCCCGCACCGCAGAACAGGCCGATCACACCGCCTGGAACATTGTCGATCATCAGCATGCAGCAACAATCCGAACCAGCTTCGAAGCAAGGTATGCTGACACGGGAATCGATACCGGAAAAACCTCGAGCGTGAAACTGCTGGCGCCGCACTCAGGGAATTTCGGACCCGAACCGGGCGGCACGGTATCAGCACGAGGATCAGGCCGCAGGCCCAGCATGTCCAGGTCGGTGTCGACGGGCAAGTCCCTGTTCACAGTCAGCTTTTGGGGCTGGGGCCGTGTGGCCTTGCCGAAAGTCTTCCCGTGAGATTTTCACCCACATCCGTCTTCCAGGGACTCATTGACGACATGATTCATCAGGCTGGGGATGCCCGGTTCGTACCAGGTGGACATGGAACCCCTCGGACTGAAGTGCCATATGAAACCGGTGGAGACAAGTCTGGTCACGGTATCCGTGATGGAAGAGTCCCC
>JAJDVC010000111.1 GCA_022826305.1 Gammaproteobacteria bacterium
CGCACCAGCACCGTATGCCCCGACGGGCAGTTCCCGGCTGTCGTCGGCGCACGCCCCGACGGCCAGCCGATCGTGTAGCCATTGCCCGGCAGCACCCACGCGCACAACTGGTAGTCCCCCGTCACCCCGTACGCCGGTACCTCGAACCAGGCGTACCCGGTGTTGGCCTTGATGATCACGCTGCGCCACACTTCATTGGTCCAGGGCACCCGCGCCGCGACCTTGATGCGCCGTACGTGAACTCCCCGCTCGGTCATGGTGCCCGGCCGCATGCCGACCCGCACCCGGAACCGCGCCAACTCGCCCTCGTCCACCGCGCCCCCGGTCTCGTGGATGGTCACCACCGGATCCGCGATCGGCAGGTCGTCGTTCACGATTTTGTAGGTGCCCGCGTGTGCGCGGGTATGGCCCTGGCCCGTCGTGATGTTCGGAGTCATGATGACCGTCTCGTCCGGCTCGTGCTCCTCGTCCCGCCTCACCTCGATCGAGATCCGGTGGATGGCGGTGGGGCTGCTCTGTCCCTGCAGGATGCCCAGCCCGCCAACGCATGGCGTGTGCGAATCTGAAAAAACCTGCACCACGCCGTTCCTCAGGATCCGGTAGTCCTCGCCCGGCTCCCAGGTGTTGTTCCGATCCGGCGTCGCCGTGCCGCCGAAGCACAGATCGTAGACGAGGTTCGGGTAGTAATTGCCGTCGATCGCCCCGTCCAGCCTCACGGTGATCGGCCGCACGCCGGGAATCAGGTTCCTTTCCGACGGGGTGTCAAAGGTGCCCTCATGGTCGGCATCGTCAGTGACGTGCAGGTGGTACGCAATGTGCGGTGCCGGCTGGCGGCGGTGGACAACCCGGACCGTGTCGTCGTTCCTGATCGTGAAGGTCGCACTGCCGGTCCCCACGATCACCCCGTCCCTCATATGGGTGCGGTCGGTTTGGTCGGGATTGACAGTGGCATCGGGAGTGGGAACACTGTTCGGGACGTTGTAGAGGCCGAGGGGCGTCAGGCTCGCGACCACCTTCTCGTCCGGTTCCACGGAACTGTCGCCCGACACCCGGATGCCGATGGCCGTCGCCGACGTGGTCTGGCCTGCCCGGATGACTCCATTGACGCACCTGGCCTTGCCCCGGTTCTGCAGCACGCCGCCCCTGAAGACCAGGAAGTCACTGCCCCTGACCGCATGGTTCCGGCCGCTGCTGCCGCTCGAGAAGCAGACCAGGTAATTGACATCGTTGGCAACGGCCTGCGTCAGTGACACCGGGAAGGTGTAGCTGACAGTCCCCGAGTTCCCCTCGTTCGCGCTCGAGGGACTCGGCGCGCTGATGTTCAGGTCCTGCGCCTGCGCAATCCCGACAATGCCTGACAGCAACAACAGACCAGACAGCAATGCCGCCACGCCGCGGCCGATCAATGATCTCATCCTGACACGCTCCGTTAATTCGATTTAACGGAATATATTTGACTGGGGTGGTTGCTGTCAATAACTCCCGGCGGCCTGCGCGGAAGCGCCGGCGACCGGGTTGCGGGTTCTCCGTCAGGGCGGCCGGACGGTGCGGGAGTTGGTCGGAGCGGTTCACCGGTTCCGTTAAATCGAATTAACGGAAGCAAACCCTCTGTCGGCCCCGGAACCTCGTCGGTGGCCGTGGTGTGGTTCCGCCGAAACGCAATCCGGCGCACGCCCTGGCAACATGACAGGGCATTGTACCGGCAGCGCAACGGGGTCGAACGCCTGTTCCGTCGCCTCAAGGGCTTTCGCAGGATCTTCTCTCGCTTCACAGGCCCGATTTCCCCGGCTTCGCTACCTTCGCACTCATCGTCGAATTCCTGCGCTTGCGTTAACACGCCCTGGACAGAACGGACTCTGGAATCATTCGCCCGAACGTTCGGGAACCCGGCCCTTGCGGATGAAACCGGACATGTCGTGCCACATCATCAACGCATACGCCAGCATCCGGCGCCTGCTGCTCGAGCACGACGTGGGCCGCCCGACAATTCCGGTCGGAGCGGAGCCGCTGCAGGTGGACCCGTTCAGGACAGCGTTCGCGACGCGATGGATGCGTTCAGGTCTGTACCTGCCGGATCTCCGCGGCCAGCTTCCGGTGCCTGGCCCGCAATTCCTCGAGATTCCCATCGGACAATTCCCCTTCCCGTACCCGCCATGTCCCGTCGACCATCACATTGCGTGCCCTGTGCGCGCCGCATAGAACAAGTGCCGCCAACGGGTTTCCGGCCCCTGAAAAACGCAGTTCATCAAGATCGAACAGAACGATGTCGGCCAGGCTGCCCGGTTCGAGGCGACCGATCTGCGGCCAGCCCAGGCAGTCCGCAGAACCCGAAGTGGCCAGTTGCATGGCCTGCTCGTGGCCGAATCCTCCCGCACCGTAGTGCAGACGGTGCAGGAGGAACGCCTGACGCACCTCCTGCATCATGTTCGAACAGTCGTTCGATGCGGATCCGTCCACACCGAGACCGATTCTGACGCCCGCCTGCTGCAGCGACATGACCGGACAATGTCCCGAACCCAGCATCATGTTGGAGGTCGGGCAGTGCGCCACACCCACCTCCTGCCTTCCGAGCCGACAGATTTCCGACTGGTCGAAATGTATGCCGTGCGCTAGCCAGGTACCCTTCCGGAGCCAGCCCACCTGCTCGAGATAATCGAGTGGACGGCAACCGTACCTGTCCAGACAGAACCGGTTTTCATCAATGGTCTCGGCCAGGTGGGTATGCAGCATGACGGATCTGTCGGCGCCCAGTTGCGCCGTACCGATCATGAGTTCCCGTGTGACACTGAAAGGAGAGCAGGGAGCCAGTGCGATACGCAGCATGCCTTCGGGTCGGGAATCATGGTACAGGTCGATCACCCGTTCGCTGTCATGGAGAATCTCGTCGGTTCCCTGTGTCGTGTTGTCGGGTGGCAAACCCCCCTGCCTCTTGCCCAGACTCATGGAACCCCGTGTCAGCACGGACCGGATTCCGATACTTCGAACCGCCCCGACCTGCACATCCAGGGCATTCCGACATCGGTCCGTGAACAGGTAGTGGTGATCCGCACTGGTCGTACAGCCGGACAACAGGAGTTCCGAACAGGCGAGTCTTGTCGCTATATCGACCATTTCGTCGGTCAGACCGGCCCATACCGGGTACAGGGACTGCAACCAGGGAAAAAGTCCCTTGTCGAGTGCGCAGTCCAACGAACGGGTCAGCGTCTGATAGAAATGGTGATGGGTGTTGATCAGCCCGGGCATCAGAACCTGACCTGATACGTCCATCACGCTATCGATGTCTTCCGGCTCGGGGTCGTCCGGCGCAATTATCGCGGCAATACGATTGCCGTCCACCACCACGCCATCCGCATCAACCTCCCTGAAGCCGTCGAAGACGCAAAGCGGTGATCTGATCCAGGTTCGCATGGCAGCAAGTTCGAAATCGTCCCGAATTCCCGTCTACGGTTCGTTCTGCGTGGTCATGTCCATCATCCGTCCGTCAATGGAAACGGGGTCCGGAAAGGAATTCGCAAGACCTGGAACATCATGATCGATGTCGTCACTCCCGGAACCCGCCCGGACTGCCCGAAATTCGGACATCGCGGAATCCCGGACCCGGGCTCGACGGGTACGGGAACCTCCGGCAGAGGCCCTGAAAATGTTCACGGGATGGCACAGCTGCAAGCCGACCCCGTACTCAGAACCTTTCGGCCCGGATGCCGAGCAGGTTTCGTTCTTTCCGTCCGAACACCAGCCCGAGCAGATGGACCGCTTCCTTCCGGCCCCGGTACCTGTCGGCGTAGCCCCGCTCCCGCATCTGCTCCATCGCACGGTCCAGCGTCTCCGACGCCTTCTGCACATCGTCCGTCATCTTGAACTCCAGCACGAACACCCGACCGCCGTCCAGCACCACCATGTCCGAACGACCACGGATGGACATCTCCTCCACCCGGACATCGGCGCCGACCGACCGGAAGCATGCATACAGCATCCCGGCGTACCACGACTCGTAGCGGCCCGGATCACCACCGTCGTGCCACGGATACGGAATCCCCGCCAGAAGCGACCGCACCCCCTCGCCGAATCCTTCGAAATCGTTCTCCCGCAACAGGCTGCGCAAACGCCTGCCCGAGGCCGACGGATCCGCACCCCGACGGGACACGTACCTCAGCAACCCCCTGTTCAGGCTCTGGCGCACCTCGAAATTCGGATGGTCCAGCGTGTACAGCGTCTCCACCCCGTCCCGATATTCTCCCGCGATCGTCAGGTATCCCGTCTGGAACAGCAGGGCGTCGATGCCGATGTCCCCGACATCGAACTTCGAGACCAGGCCTTCATCGACCGTCCGGTTCTCCAGTTCCAGAGGTCCCACCTCCTTCTCGATCAGCATCCGGTACAGGAACTCCGGCGACCCCGTCTCGAACCACCAGGGCTGGAACTCCCGTTCATCGAACAGCAGCAGCACGTCGAACGGGTTGTAGACCTTCTCGTTGCCCCGCCAGTGATAGCCGTTGTACCACCTGCGGATCTCGTCCCGGTCCAGCCCGGACAGTTCCGGAGCGAACACCGTGTCCAGATCCCGATCCGTGTAGCCGCAGATCGTGGCGTATCGAGGATCCAGACTGATGTCCTTCAGATTGTTCAGCCCCGAGAACAGGCCGGCCTTCGAGAACATGCTCACTCCCGTCACGAAGACGAATCGCACATCCCGGGCACTGTCCTTGATGATGCCGTAGAATCCCCGCAAGTGGTCCCGATTCGCACGCGCACGCTCCGGATCCTCCAGCACATCCAGAATCGGCTTGTCGTACTCGTCCACCAGCACCACCACCTGCCGACCGGTGGCATGATGCAGGCGGTCCAGAATGTTCCGCAGACGTCGCGGTCCGGTATCCGATGTCGGAGCCGGTGCCAGATCATGGCGGCGCTCGACGCCTTCCAGCTGCTCGATGATGTCCCCGTCCAGGTCGTCGGGCCGGTTGTACTTCGCACCGAAGCTCAATCGAACCACCGGATGCCGGACCGACCAGTCCCAGCGGGAGTGGATATCCAGTCCACGGAACAGTTCCTCTCCACCCTCGAACAACTCCTGCAGGGTGTCGACCAGAAGACTCTTGCCGAACCGCCGCGGACGCGAAAGGAAGTAGTACCGCCCACGTTCCACCAGATCCCGGATCAGGGACGTCTTGTCGACATAGTAGTGATCCTCCTCCCGGATGGCCCGGAAGGTCTGGATGCCGATCGGTAACCGACGGCGGTTCATGATGCAGTCCTGGGCGACATCCGCATAGCATAACACGCCGGATGCGACGACAACCGGGATCGTGCCGATTCGTCGACATCCCTGATCCATGAATCTGGCGGACAGTCCTCCCCGTTCCTGCAGAACCATCCATCAGGTCCCGGGATCCTGCATGCAGGCATGTCTCTTCGGTTCAGTTGAACATCCCTGCTGTCGACAATCGCCCGGGCCCGAAAAGGCCGATGTCGTTTTGCGGCTCCTGTCCGGACCGGAATTTGCCGCACCGGGCGGAGCATCGGGCGTGGCTTCAGGCCCGGTCACCTGTCCAGGCGGCCGGTTCTTCGGACCGTCCGAACGGTGTTTTTCGGGAACGACCACGGATTCCCTTTGAAATGTCATGGAGTTGTGGCCTAGAATCGGGAAAAAAGCTGACTATCTGGTCAGACTTCCGTCAGGCATGTTCCTTCGAAAGGCGATACCGCATGTGAAAGAATCCTCCAGAAAGGTGATATCGGGAACATGACCGCAACGCAGAACATCCGGAAATCCGCGCTGCTCGAGATCGAAGGGATGTGCAAGTCGTTCCCGGGTGTTCTGGCCAATGACCGGATCAGTCTCTCACTGAGATCCGGCGAAATCCATGCGCTGCTGGGAGAGAACGGGGCAGGCAAGTCCACGCTGGTGAAGATGATCTACGGCATCCTGAAACCGGATGCCGGGCGGATGTTGTGGAAAGGGAAGGCCGCCGGGATCGATCGGCCCGTGGATGCCCGGCAACTCGGTATCGCCATGGTGTTCCAGCACTTCTCCCTGTTCGAATCGATGTCAGTGTTCGAGAACATCCTGCTGGGCCTTGAAAGGGATGCCGATCCGGTAGCGCTCCGAAAGGATATCGTCGACATTTCCGTCCGATACGGGCTCCCTCTGGACCCGGATCGTCATGTCTACACGCTTTCGGTCGGAGAAAGGCAGCGCATCGAGATCATCCGCTGCCTGTTGCAGAAGCCCGACCTGCTCGTCATGGACGAACCCACCTCCGTGCTGACTCCGCAGGAAGTGGACCGTCTGTTCGAGACACTCAGACGGCTGTGCGGCGAAGGGGTGGGAATACTGTACATCAGTCACAAGCTCGACGAGATCAAGGCGCTTTGCGAACACGCCACCATACTGCGCAACGGCAAGGTGGTGGCGTCGGTCGATGTCGCCGAAGAAACCACGCAAAGCCTGGCATCGAAGATGATGGGAAAGGAATTCAGGACCGCCGAGCAGTCGTCGGGACAGGAGAAGGGGCCCGTGCGTCTGGGCATCCATGGACTCGACCACCCTGCCCGCGACCAGTTCGGCATCAGCCTCAGGAATGTCGAGCTCGAGGTTCACGGCGGCGAAATCGTCGGAATCGCCGGCGTTGCCGGCAATGGTCAGGGAGAACTGCTCAGGGTGCTCAATGGCGAGGAAACCGGCATTCCGGCCGAAGCGATCATGCTCGACGGAACCGCCTGTGCACATCTCGGCCCGAATCCCCGCAGAGCGCTCGGACTGGCATCCGTTCCCGAGGAACGGCTCGGTCATGCCGCAATCCCATCACTGAGTCTTGTGGAAAATGCTCTGCTGACCACCTGTCAGCGGCTGGGTCTGCTGAAATTCGGGTTCATCAATCGCGGAAAATGCTCGGCATTCAGCGAACAGGTCGTTTCCGATTTCAACGTCAAGTGCAGCCATGTGAATGCCGAGGCCGGAAGCCTGTCCGGCGGGAACCTGCAGAAATTCGTGGTCGGGCGTGAAATAAGCCAGTCACCCGCCGTCATGATCGTGTCCCAGCCTACCTGGGGCGTCGACGCCGGGGCGGCACAGACTGTTCGTTCGGCCTTGCGGGGACTGGCGAATCAGGGTGCGGCGATCCTCGTCCTGTCGCAGGACCTGGATGAACTGATGGAAATCAGCGACCGGATTGCGGCGATCTGTGCAGGAGCCCTGTCTCCGGCCCTGCCGGTCGCCGAGACCAGCGTCGAACAGATCGGCCTGATGATGGCGGGGCTTGATCCCCGCCAGGATACGGAAGCAGCCTGATGCTCGCGCTCGAAAAAAGACCGGAGCATTCCCAGGCGCTGGTCTATCTGTCGCCACTGATAGCCCTGATACTGACGCTTGCCGCCGGTGTGGTGCTGTTCTTCGTGCTGGGTGTGTCCCCGGCAAGGGCGCTGTACGCCTTTTTCGTTTACCCGCTGACCAGTGCATACGGCTGGGCGGAACTGGGTGTCAAGGCCACTCCGCTTGTCCTGATCGGCGTGGCCCTTTCGCTCGGATTCCGGGCAGGGGTCTGGAACATCGGTGCGGAAGGCCAGTTGACGCTTGGAGCAATATGCGGTGGCGCGGTCGCCCTGTGGCTGTACGAAGTGGACTCGGTACTGGTTCTCCCGCTGATGATGCTCTGCGGCATGCTGGGGGGCATGTCCTGGGCGGCCATCCCCGCCCTGCTCAAGACAAGGTTCAATGCCAACGAGATACTGACCAGCCTGATGCTGACGTATATCGCGACCCTGCTGCTGAGCCTGCTGGTACACGGCCCGTTGCGCGACCCGGATGGCTTCAATTTTCCCGAGTCCAGGATATTCGGCGACTCTGCAACGCTACCCATCCTGTGGGCGGGCACGCGCCTTCATCTCGGGGCGGCCCTTGCAGCGCTTGCCGTTGCCGGGACATGGCTGCTGATGTCGCGCACCCTGATCGGTTTCCAGATCAGGGTTGTCGGGCAGGCCCCGGCAGCCGGGCGGCATGCCGGATTCAGCGTCAACCGCATGGTATGGTTTTCCCTGCTGTTCGGCGGGGGGATGGCCGGACTCGCCGGACTGCTCGAAGTGGCCGGCCCGATCGGCCAGTTGCTGCCGACCATTTCTCCCGGCTACGGATTCACGGCGATCATCGTTGCCTTCGTGGGACGGCTCCACCCGGTCGGCGCGCTGCTTGCGGGCCTGCTGATCGCGTTGTCCTACCTGGGCGGCGAATCGGCGCAAATCACGCTCAACCTGCCCCTGGCGGTAACCGGAGTATTCCAGGGAATGCTGCTGTTCTTCCTGCTGGCCTGCGATGTCCTGATCGGCTATCGCATCCGCTACAGATCCCTGGCGAGGATGCGGCATGACTGAGGTGCTGATAGCGGCGATCATCACGATCATCACTGCAGCGACGCCACTCATCTATGCGGCGCTCGGGGAGATGGTCACCGAGAAATCCGGTGTGCTGAACCTGGGTGTGGAGGGCATGATGCTGATGGGAGCGGTATGCGGCTTTACTGCCGTACACCTGTCCGGCAGCGCGACCCTGGGCATTCTCACGGCCGCACTTGCCGGGACAGGCATGGCACTGGTGTTCGCGGTACTGGTGCTCGGTTTCCAGGCAACACAGGTTGCAACAGGACTGGCGCTCACCATCTTCGGCGTGGGACTGAGCGCACTGATCGGCCAGGATCTGGTCGGTGTGGCCTACGACGGCCTGCCCAGGCTCGCCATTCCGCTCCTGTCGGAGATTCCGGTGATAGGCCCCATACTGTTCAATCACGACATCCTGGTATACGGTTCGTTCGCGCTGGTGTTCCTGGTGTCCTGGTTTCTCGGGCGCACCCGCGCCGGGCTGGTCCTGCGGGCCGTGGGAGACTCCCATGATGCCGCCCACGCAATCGGGTACCCGGTAATCAGGATACGCTATCTTGCCATTCTCTTCGGCGGGGCGATGTCCGGCGTGGCAGGCGCTTGCCTTTCCCTGGCCTACTCCCCGCTGTGGATCGAGAACATGAGCGCCGGCCGGGGATGGATCGCACTTGCCCTGGTCGTCTTCGCGACCTGGAGGCCCTGGCGGGTGTTCGTGGGCGCATACCTGTTCGGCGGCATCACCATCCTGCAACTGCATGCCCAGGCCCTCGGCGCAGGGGTGCCCGCCCAGGTCATGTCCATGCTGCCCTATGCAGCGACCATTGTCGTTCTGGTGCTGATTTCCCGGGACCGGAACAAGATACGGCTGAACTCGCCGGCCTGTATCGGAAAACCGTTTCACCCGACATCCTGAATCTTCTATGCAAGCCGGGGAAAGCTCGTTTATCATCAACCATCAATTTCATCCCAGGAGGATTTAATCATGTGTACATCATTTCAGCTTATTGCCCGTTTCAGGCGACTTGCCGGACTGGCAACGGTCGCCTTCATGATGCTGGTCGTCGGAAATGCCCATGCGATGGATACCAGGGTCGGATTCGTCTATGTCGGCCCGACGGGAGACCACGGGTGGACATATCGCCATGACCTCGGCAGACAGGCCGTGGAGAAGGAACTGGGCGTCGAAACCACCTATGTGGAAAGCGTTCCGGAAGGCGCCGATGCGGAGCGGGTCATCCGTCAGCTGGCAAGCGACGGACACAACGTCATCTTCACCACCT
>JAJDVC010000212.1 GCA_022826305.1 Gammaproteobacteria bacterium
GATCCCCAGAGTGCCCGGAAGATGGTCCCTGTCACCCATGTTGAAGAACCCGGGGCGCCTGTTCATGTCAGGGGCCGAGGACATCACTCAGCGTCGCGATGGAATCGAGTATGGCAGTGGGGGGGAATTCCCATGGGTCCAGTACCTGCGTGCTGGATCGTCTGATCCAGGCAGCTTTCATTCCGGTGGCTATTGCTCCGATCACATCGAATCCGTTACTGGAGACAAGCCAGGCATTCTCGGCCCGCGATTCGGTGACCGTGCAGAAATGTTCGTATACGGCGGGGTCGGGTTTGAAGGTGCCGACCTCATCCACGCTGACGATACCCTTGAAGTAGTGCCGTATGGAGGCATGCTTGAGAACCATGTCTACCGCCTGGGTCTGGCCATTTGAAAAAGCGTAGAGCGGATATCCGTATTCCTGAAGCGTCTCAAGCCCGGCAATTGCATCAGGAAAGACAGGAAGCCTGGCATATTGATCGATTAGCGATTCCATCTGGTCGGTGGTCAGCTTGTGTCCCAGGGAAAGTGCAGTAAATTCCAGTGCGTGACGTGTACAAGTTCCAAACTTGCAGTATTGGCGCATCAATCCCCTGCGAAATGTATACTCCAGCTGTTTTTCACGCCAGGTCGCGGAGAATCGGGGGGCTTCATCTGGTCCAATCAGGGTTTCCAGCAACGAGGTTACCCCGTGCGTGTCGATCAAGGTGCCGTATACGTCGAAACCTAATGCGGTTGCCATGAATCTGCCTCAAGATCAGGAGTGAAGTGCCAGGTTGACCCGGGACATGACTGGTCGCCCGAGCTTGGAGCAGATGTGCCTGCCAGTCTGTATCAGCAGTTCAAGGTCAACACCGTGCTGGACAGCCATCCCGTCAAGCATGTAGATGACATCCTCGGTTGCAGCATTACCGCTTGCTCCTTTTGCGTAGGGGCATCCGCCAAGCCCTGAAACCGAGGCGTCTATAACAGAAATGCCGCATTGCAGGGCCACGAGAATGTTCGCCAGGGCCTGTCCATAGGTGTCGTGGAAATGCACCGCAATCCTGTCTGCCGGAATGCATTCCGTCACGACATCCAGCAGTTTCCGTGTTGTTGCGGGTGTGCCGGTTCCCAGTGTGTCTCCGAGGGAGATTTCGTAGCAACCGAATTCCAGCAGTTCTGTTGCGATCCTGGCGACGGCGCCGGAGTGGACCCTGCCTTCGTAGGGGCAACCCAGGACGCAAGATATGTATCCCCGAACCAGTATGCCGGCAGAGCGGGCCTTTTGTGTGACAGCACGGAATCGCTCCAGACTGTCATCAATGGAGCAATTGATGTTTCTGTGGCTGAATGTCTCGGTAGCTGAAGCGAATATGGCAATTTCCCTTGCTCCTGCGGACATGGCCTCATCCAGTCCCTTGAGGTTGGGGATCAGTACCGGGTAGCTGGTGCCCGCATCAAGATCAAGTCGGCCAAGGACTTCCCCGGTTCCGGACATCTGGGGCACGCGGTCCGGGCGGACGAAACTGCCTGCTTCGATATGGGTCAATCCGCAACGGGCAAGTCGATTGATGAAGTCCACTCGCTCATCCACGCCAAGTGATTTGCCTTCATTTTGCAACCCATCCCTTGGGCCAACCTCCACCAGTCTCACGTTGTCTGGAATCATGTGTGCTCGAATTTGAGTAAAGGGGAGTTTTCCGCGACCCGTTCTCCCTTTCCACAGTAGATGTCCTGCACGATGCCATCGGATGGCGCAACAATGGAATGTTCCATTTTCATGGCTTCGATGATCATGAGAATCTGACCCTCGGTCACATTCTGATTACATTCGACCCTGACGTCAACCACAATGCCGGATAGCGGGGCATTCAGCAGATCATCGAAGTGCCGTGTGATGCCTTGCGCTGGCCGATGACGATCCATGATCTCTATCCTGTGATGATTTCCGTTTGCGTGGAGATAAAGCGTACTGCCTGTCCTGACACAGGTTACCGGTCCATCAATCCGGGGATGATCGACTTTCATTTCCGCGCAGTCTGTCAGTCTGGCAGAGAACTGGATATCAGGCTGTTCAAAGGTAAACTGATCCTTCTTGTACGAGAATTCCAGGTGTTGCGGTTGTTCGTTCTCATGACGGTACCAGGCGCGATAGCGGCGTTGGGTCGGAGTTCCGAAATCGGCATGCAGGGACCAGGGCGATTTGCGCTCTCGACTGCCGACTTCCCGGGACTGCCTGTTTTGCAGGTTGTCAAGAAAAAGCCATGAAGCGGCACAGCACAACGCAAGTGGGGACTGCGATGCTGTTGTCGGCAGCAGCAGGGTTTCCAGATTCCGCTCGACAAAGCGGGTATTGCACATTCCCGTTGCAAAATCCCCGGACCGAATCAGTGTTTGCAGAAAATCCATGTTGGTCGGCAATCCCAGGATGACATAACTTCCAAGCATGTCGAGCATCAGTTGCCGGGCGCTTTCCCGATCTGCTGACCAGGTTACCAGCTTTGAGAGCATGGAGTCGTAGTACGGGCTGACCGTGTCACCTTGACGGATCCCGGTATCGACACGAACCCCGCCGCCCGGGGTCGGCTGCCGCAACCTGAGAATCCTTCCGGCAGCGGGAAGAAAGTGATTCGCAGGTTTCTCCGCACAAATCCTGGATTCCATGGAGTGGCCGTTCGGCTTGATCTGTTCCTGACGCAATGGAAGCCGCTCCCCGCTATGCACCCTGAACTGCCACTCCACAAGATCCTGTCCGGTAATCATTTCTGTTACGGGATGTTCCACCTGGATTCGCGTATTCATTTCCAGAAAGTAGAAACGCTGGTCGGGTGTGAGCAGGAATTCTATCGTTCCGGCTCCCACGTAGCCGATTGACCGGGTGCAGGCGACCGCCGCCTCCGTCATTGCCTTTCGGGTTGCCTCTTGCAACCCGGGCGCAGGGGCTTCCTCAACAATCTTCTGGTGCCGACGCTGCAAGGAGCAGTCCCGATCATGTAAATGGACCACATTTCCATGGCCGTCCGCAAATACCTGCACTTCCACATGCCGGGCTTCGGGAAGGTAGTGTTCGAGCAGTACCCTGTCGGATCCGAACGCTGACAGGCTCTCCCGTTTCACGGATTCAAGAGCTGCTTCGAAATCGTCTTCTGCGTACACTGCGCGCATGCCCTTTCCGCCCCCGCCTGCCGTGGCCTTGATCAGGATCGGGAAACCCGTTTCGCAGGCATGTTTGTACAGGGTCTGTGCATGCTGCTCCTCTCCATCGTAGCCCGGCAACACCGGCACACCGGCACGAATGGCAGCAGCACGAGCCTGGTCCTTTGCCCCCATCAGGCTGATGATATCGGAGTCCGGGCCGATAAAGACCACCCCCTGTTCCCTGCAGCGGGCCGAGAATACCGGGTTCTCGGAAAGAAACCCGTATCCCGGATGTACGGCTTCGGCCCTGCAGGTCTTCGTTGCCTCGATGATCCTGTCTGGATCAAGGTAGCTTGCTGCGGGGGATTGGCCTCTGATCGCAATCGCCTCGTCGCACTGCCGGACATGCAGCGCACGATCATCTATATCAGAGTGGATCGCCACAGTCCGGATACCGAGTCGTCGTGCAGTGCGGGCTATCCGGCAGGCAATCTCCCCGCGATTGGCGATCAGGATCTTGTCGAACACCCCGGTCGTCTCCTACATTCTGAATACGCCAAAACGGGTATCTTCGATGGGTGCGTTGAGTGCTGCCGATATGGACAGGGACAGGACTTTCCGGGTATCTCTCGGATCAATGATTCCGTCATCCCACAATCGGGCACTGGCATAGTAGGGGTGTCCCTGGACTTCATACTGTTCACGAATCGGGTTCATGAATGCCTCCTGTTCCGACTCGGGCCAGTTTTCTCCCCTGGATGACAGGACATCCATTCTTATCTGCGCCAGAACATTTGCCGCCTGTTCTCCGCCCATGACGGAGATCCGGGCGTTTGGCCAGGTCCACAGGAATCGTGCACCAAAAGCACGTCCGCACATGGCGTAGTTCCCGGCCCCGAAACTCCCGCCAACTATCACGGTGAATTTTGGAACCCGGGTACTCGCCACGGCTGTCACCATTTTCGCCCCGTCCTTGGCGATCCCTCCAGCCTCGTATTTCCGACCAACCATGAAACCGGTGATGTTTTGCAGAAAGACAAGGGGAATTCTGCGTTTGGAGCATAGTTCGATGAAGTGGGTTCCCTTCAGGGCAGATTCGGAAAACAGGATGCCGTTATTCGCAATGATGCCGATCAGGAAGCCGTGCAGGCGTGCAAATCCGCAGACGAGAGTAGTTCCGTAATCCGTCTTGAATTCATCGAACTCGCTGGCATCCACTATGCGGGCGATAATTTCCCGTATGTCATGGTGCTTGTGCGTATCCTCCGGAATCAGTCCGAGAATCTCCTGTTCGCTGTAAGCCGGATCGACCGGTTCATGTCCTTCCGGCAGGCTTGCCGGCGGGCAGTTCAGATTGCGTACGATCTTCCGGGCGATCTCCAGGGCATGATAGTCATCATCGGCAACATGGTCTACCACGCCGGACTGTCTTGCATGCGTATCGGCTCCACCGAGATCTTCCGTGCTGACTTCTTCTCCGGTTGCCGCCTTGACCAGCGGCGGGCCGCCAAGGAAGATCGTGCCCTGGTTGCGGACGATGATGCTTTCATCACACATTGCAGGGATGTAGGCTCCCCCGGCAGTGCAGCTGCCCAGGACAACAGCTATCTGGGGAATGCCTGCCGCAGAGAGATTGGCCTGATTGTAGAAAATCCTTCCGAAGTGATCCCGGTCGGGGAAAACCTCGTCCTGTAGCGGCAGGAAGGCGCCTCCCGAGTCCACCAGATAAATGCAGGGCAACCGGTTCTCCATGGCGATTTCCTGTGCCCGCAGGTGCTTCCTGACGGTAATCGGGTAGTAGGTTCCGCCTTTTACCGTCGCGTCATTGGCCACTACGACGCATTGTTGGCCGCTTATCTGTGCAATGCCGGTCACGATGCCCCCGGCATGGATGCCGCCGCCATACAGGTCCCAGCCGGCAAGCTGGGAAAACTCGAGAAAAGCGGTTTCAGGGTCCCTGAGAACATCGATACGCTCGCGAGCCGGCAGTTTGCCACGTTCCAGGTGCTTCATGCGTGCGCGTTCGTTGCCCCCCTGGTGGATTTTCTGCAGGATTTCACGCAGATCCGCAATCCGGGCGCGCATGGCGCGGGCATTATTCCGGTATGTGTCGGAGTTCAGGTTGATGCGGGATTCGATAGCCGGCATCGTGCTAAGCCGTATCCTGACAGTACTCCACGGCGATGGCCGTGGCCTCTCCACCGCCGATACACAGGGACGCGATGCCTCGTTTAAGGTTGTACCGTTGCAACGTATGGATGAGCGTAACGAGAATGCGTGCGCCGGAAGCGCCTATGGGATGGCCCAGCGCGCAGGCGCCGCCATGGACATTGATCTTCCCGGCCGGAATGTCATGATCGTGCATTGCAGCCATGGTAACCACGGCGAAAGCCTCGTTGACCTCGAACAGGTCAACATCGCCGATTCTCCACCCGATGCGTTCCAGCAGGATAGAGATGGCTTGAGACGGTGCAGTGGTGAACCAGCAGGGAGCCTGGGCATGCGTGGCATGTGCAATGATTCTGGCCTGTGGTTCGAGACCCCTGGATCGGGCCGAAGATTCCCGCATGAGCACCAGTGCGGCGGCTCCGTCGGAAATCGAGCTTGAATTTGCTGCGGTGACTGTGCCATCGGACTTGAAAGCCGGGCGGAGATGCGGGATCCTGTCCATGTCCGCCTTGAACGGTTGTTCGTCACGGTCTATGGTCATGTCCTGTGAACGCGTCGAAACCTTGACGGAAGCAATCTCCCTGTCAAAAATCCCCGACTCGCTGGCCTTACGCGCACGTTCCAGGGAGCGGACAGCGAATGCATCCTGTTCCGCCCTGTCGAATCCGTACTTCCTCGCGCAGTCCTCAGCAAAACTGCCCATCAGTCGACCTGTTTCGTAGGCATCTTCGAGTCCGTCGTGGAACATGTGATCCACCAGTCTGTCGTGTCCCATTCGCAAGCCGCCTCTGGCCCGGTTCAGGAGGTAGGGTGCATTGGTCATGCTTTCCATCCCGCCTGCAACCATGATCTGGCTGCTTTCCGCTATCAGCAGATCGTGCCCGAGCATGGCGGCCTTCATGCCCGATCCGCACATCTTGTTGATGGTTGTACAGGGTACCGTATCGGGAAGGCCGGCGCCGAGCGCTGCCTGGCGGGCAGGGGCCTGTCCCTGTCCTGCTGAAAGCACGTTGCCCATGATTACCTCGTCGATGTCGCCAGGTGCAAGGCCTGCCCGTTCCACCGCCGACTGCATGGCGGCCGCGCCGAGCCGTGAGGCGGCAAGTGGTGCGAAGCAACCCTGGAAACTGCCCATGGGAGTCCTGGCGGACGAGACAATCACAACGGGATCCGGATGTCGCATTACATGAATTCCCTGTTCAGTTCCCGACCGATCAGCATGCGCCGGATTTCCGAGGTGCCTGCACCGATTTCATAGAGTTTTGCGTCTCTCAGCAATCGTCCCGCCGGGTAGTCGTTCATGTAGCCGTTTGCACCGAGAGCCTGGATCGTCTGAAGGGCCATCCAGGTTGCACGCTCTGAAGCGTACAGGATGGCCCCTGCAGCATCCTTGCGGCTGGTTTCACCGTTATCACAAGCCTTGCCGACGGCGTAGACATAGGTCCGACAGGCATTCATGGTGGTGTACATGTCGGCCAGTTTGCCCTGCATCAACTGGAAATGGGCAACCGGCTGGTTGAACTGCCTGCGTCCATGGGTGTAAGGCATGACCAGATCCATGCAGTTGCGCATGATGCCAAGCGGTCCCCCTGAGAGAACTGCCCGCTCGAAATCCAGGCCGCTCATCAGCACATGGACCCCTTCGTTCTCCAGTCCAAGGAGATTTTCGACCGGAACCTCGACATTCTCGAATATGACCTCTCCGGTGCTTGACCCGCGCATGCCGAGTTTGTCCAGCTTCCCGGGAGTTCGGAATCCGTGCTCACGCTCGACAATGAAAGCCGAGATGCCCCGTGGTCCGGCATCGGGTCGGGTTTTTGCGTAGACCACGATGATATGGGCATCCGGGCCATTGGTTATCCACATCTTGCTGCCATTCAGTACATAGTGGGTACCCCTGTGTTCGGCTCGCAGTGCCATGTTCACCACGTCAGACCCCGATGTGGACTCCGACATTGCCAGGGCGCCGATCTTTTCGCCGCTGATGAGTTCGGGCAGGTATCGATTCCGCTGGGTATCGGTGGCGTTGCGTTGAATCTGGTTGACACAGAGATTGGAGTGAGCACCGTAGCTGAGACCCACAGCAGCCGAGGCTCGACTGATTTCCTCCATGGCGATGATATGTGCAAGATAGCCCATTTCCGCACCGCCGTGGGTTGCTGGCACGGTTATGCCAAGGAGGCCCAGTGCACCGAGTTTGCGCCACAGCGTGTCTGGAAAGGCGTTGTTCCGATCAATATCTTCCGAGCAGGGCAGGATTTCTGTTCGGGCAAAGGACTGGACGGACTCTCTGAGCAGATCGACTTCCTCTCCCAGATGAAAGTTGAGTGATTGGTATTCCATGAACAAGTCCCACGAGAAACGGATTACCTGAAGCTGGCAAATGTTGTGACGTTTACGTTAACGTCAATTATAATACACAACCGATTTGCAATGCCCGCTTTTGCGGCAGCGTCAGAGTTCAGGTTTGCAGCACACAGACAGACTGATCCGATGGATATTGAAACGGCTCGCTTGTTCCTTGCCAGGGAATTCCCCCAGAACACCTGCATGATAGAGGAGATCGGGCCGGGGACCGCTACGCTGGTCCAGAAGGTG
Source organism: Gammaproteobacteria bacterium (assembly GCA_022826305.1). Taxonomy (GTDB): domain Bacteria; phylum Pseudomonadota; class Gammaproteobacteria; order Arenicellales; family Poriferihabitantaceae; genus Poriferihabitans. Next base: position 7,888 of record JAJDVC010000212.1, read on the forward strand.
GGATATGAGCATCTCAGGCCGGGTGGCACCGTGTCCGGCCCTACCATGATGATGGTGGCCGATTGTGCGGCCTATATCGCCATAATCGGTCAGTACGGGGAGGTGGCGCTGGCCGTTACCACCAGCCTGAACATCAATTTTCTCAGGAAGCCCGCTGCAGGGCGGGATCTTGTGGCCCGGTGCGAATTGCTGAAGGCGGGCAAAAGGCTTGTTGTCTGTGAAGTGATGGTCCTCTCGCGCGGGATCGAGGAGCCCGTCGCGCATGTCACGGCCACATATTCCATACCGCCTGGCTGGAGCAGGGAGACTGCCGACACATCCTCCGGATACCGGAATCCCTTGTGATGATGAATATTCGTGGCGATATCCATTACAATGCGAAGGCTGATGTTGTGCGAAACTGACAGATGTGAACCATGACCGAGACTTTTCCCCATCTTCTGATCGAGAATGCAGACAGGTTTTCCGGTTTGCCGGCAATCCGGGAAAAGGACTTCGGTATCTGGCAGACCTGGACATGGCGGGAGATGAAGGAGGAAATCCTTGATTTCGCCAACGGGCTCGCCGCCATGGGATTTCGCCGCAATGACAAGCTTGCCATCATCGGCGCCAACCGTCCTCGTCTGTACTGGGGAATGTGTGCCGCGCAGTGTCTGGGCGGGGTCCCGGTTCCCATCTATGCCGATTCCGTGGCCGAAGAAACGCAATATGTGATCAATCATGCCGGCGCGCGCTTTGTTCTGGCCGAAGACCAGGAGCAGGTTGACAAGGTGCTGGAAATCATGTCTGACTGCCCTGATCTTGAATATGTCATATATGATGATACCCGCGGTCTCAAGGACTATGACATGGATTGCCTGCGGCATTTTGAAGCCGTACAGGAGGCGGGGAAGGAACTGGCCAGGGGCAATCCGGATCACCTGATTGAACAGATTCGTCAATGCCGTGGCAGTGATGTTGCGATCTTTCTCTATACATCCGGCACCACAGGGAACCCGAAAGGTGTGGTACTGACCCACGACAATGTCCTGATCACTTCAAGAAACAGTGCAAGCATGGACAATCTTACCGAGAAGGAGGAAATCCTTTCCTATCTGCCGCTTGCCTGGGTAGGCGACCATATATTCTCCTATGGACAGGCCTATGTGACCGGCATGTGCGTCAACTGCCCCGAAAGCGATTCCACGGTTGCTACGGACCTGAGGGAGATCGGCCCCACCTATTACTTTGCTCCGCCGCGGATTTTCGAGAATCTGCTGACCAGCGTGTTGATCCGCATGGAGGATGCCGGCAGGGTGAAGCAGAAAATGTTCCATTACTTCATGGACGTGGCAAGGCGTGTCGGAATCAGAATTCTTGATGGCGAGCCGGTATCGATGATCGACCGTGTCAGGTATTGGCTGGGCGACTGGCTGATCTATGCCCCGCTCAAGAATACGATGGGGTTCAACCGAATTCGGGTTGCCTATACGGCCGGAGAGGCGATCGGCCCGGAAATCTTTGACTTTTTCCGTTCGCTCGGCATCAATGTCAAGCAACTCTACGGTCAGACCGAGGCAGCGGTCTTCATTACCTCCCAGCCTGATGGGGAGGTTTACGCCGATACGGTCGGCAGGCCTTCACCGGATGTGGAGGTCAGGGTTACCGATGAAGGTGAGGTGATCTATCGCGGCCCGGGGGTATTCCAGAGCTATTACCGCAACGAAGAGGCGACCCGCCAGGCCAAGAATGA
>JAJDVC010000002.1 GCA_022826305.1 Gammaproteobacteria bacterium
CCACAGCACCGCATCGAGAAAACGCCGGTTGTCCCGGGCCACCCCGCCCCAGCGGCCCCGGCGCCCCGGCAGATGGGGTTCCAGCAGGGACCATGTCTGGTCCGAAAGATCATGTCTGTGGTGCGCTTCGGTCATCTCGGAATCTCCGGAAAATTGCTTCACTACATCATACCATGAATCCCTTGACTTGTGACGACAGTACCTAGTTGGGATGTTCTTCTTCGGCATGACCGAGTTTGCTTTTGGGGGATCTAGACCTTGAAGGCCTTGCGATCTTCGAAAGACTACGCAAGTACAATCAGAACATGATGCTGAGTGGACTATATCAGCCAATGGTGGATTATTTGCGCGAAGGTGTGGGCATCCCTATTGTAAGGCGGTGGGGAAGGTAGGGCAGGTGCCCAATTCATATGGAGACGATATCCAGCCATTAGCAGTCCTCTGCCGGGAACAAGCTGTAGATCAGGAATTTGTTTCGGAAAGCCAGATTTCGAAGTGGTGTGATGCTGAATTGAAGATTTGAACACAGGGTGAGTCACATTTCCCGATTGAATTGTCTGCCAGGGATGTTCAGCATTTGCCACAGTTGGTCTGAGATCAATGCAGTCAAGCCCAGGGACCGCCTGGTTCCCACTTATAGGTGAAAGTCTTCCCACGCGTCATCGCTTGTATCGGCGGAACAAGAAACGTCTCCAAGAAACGGTAAACTGAATCAAATCGGAAATTTGGGAGCAGCCTTTCCCTTCAATCCGTCTTTGACAAGACGAGCCAGAAAATCCGTGAAGGGCACGATATTGTGATTTACGCTGGCTTGTTCCAATGCATCCATGTAGGCATCCCGCCGTTGCGAGGGAACAACGGTCCAGGGACAGCCTCCACTGGCCAACATCACGTTCATTATAAATCGCCCTATGCGGCCGTTGCCGCCCATATAGGGATGGATGTACACGAAGATAAAATGCCCGAGTACGACACGAACGGACGGATCTGTTTCGTCGCGCAGCAGGTCAAAAAAAGCAGGCATGGCATCGCGCACAGCTTCACAACTGGGCGGTACATGCATTGACCGACGAATATAAACGGGCCCGTTGCGATAACCGGCGAGATCGGCGGCGCGTAGCAGTCCTGCTGTTACGCCCGGTGCAAACATTTCCCGATACCATATTCGGTGATCGTCATCAACGACGGTGCCGGGATTGTTACCTTGCAAGATTTTACCAACACTTTCCCGCACGGCTTGATAGGCCTGCCAGTAGCCGCGGGCGGCAAGCGCATTACGATGTTCCCTGTCATTCTCGTCTTCGTCCGGATTCCAGTTACCACTGCGTACGCGCTCGATCAGTTCAGGACTGACACGATAGCCTTCAATAGACAAGGAATGATAGGCGTCTGAGACGTAAACATCTTCGACGTGTTTGAGATAGGCCTTGATATCCTTGGGCCGGCCGGGTGCTTTGGGAAAGCGCTCGATGATCTGTTTCCGCATCTCCAGCCACATCAGGCGAATGCGATTGACGTAGGGGGACTGTTCCCTCGCCGGCAGGATCACCGGAATTTGTGTATCGAAGGGATCATTCTCGCGCACGTCGTATCCGGCCGCGCGCATGGTGCTGGTGATGTCGTCAGCGATCCGCTCACGGCCAATATTGCGGAACGCGCCTGCAAGCCGCCCGGCGATGGTACTGTGCCCGCCTTCCAGCAGCCGGTCCAGCACTTCGGAGGCATCGCGCACCATCGACAGTGCGGCGCGCATGTCGGTGTGGTTTTGCTGAAAATAGCCCGGCGCGCAGGCGATCAGCGCCGCTGGGAGCGAAAACAGACGCAGTCCGCTTTTTTCCAGGATATCCTTGCTGTCCGGCAATGCGGCCCGGATATCCAGCAGCGATGTGTTGTGTGGCAAGGCCGTGATGTTATTGCGCGCCTTGATGGCCCGGACCAGTAACTGGCGCGGGACGGTCCAGTTCTCGGCATGGATTGACAGGGATTGTTCCGGCGACAGACACCAGTCGTTACCCTTGAGGTGTTGGAGATAGGCAATGCAGAATGGCCAGAAATCGGCATACCAGGCAGTGCTTTCTCCAACTGTCTCGTCCGGGCGGGTAGGGACATACCAACCCTTGATTACTTCTTGCAGAAAGCCATTGCGGAGCAGGCGCTCTCGATGGGTTCGCGACAGGTCGGCAGAGCGTATGGCGACTGTACCTTGTGCTTGCAGTTCATGGAGCGCCTGCAGGGATTCGGCCAGCTTTTCAGAGGGGTTTGCCATGGTCTTTGGGAATGGTATTCGCCAATTAAGCTGTGATATATTTCGCTAATCGTGTAGTACCATAGTTCGCTTATTGTGTCGAGGAGATATTCGCCTGCTGAGTAGTCGACCGGAGGAGGCAGGGTGAGCCTCGCAAAGGGTCAAAAAACTGTAACCTGTACTGTGGCTTTCAGGCGTTAAATTTTAAAAATACATTATGAAACAATAATGTAACACCTGTGTATCATCGGTGTGCTGGCCTCTGGAGGGGCGTCTTTTCCGGGATGGTTCGGGATGTTCATATCTCTGGACAGGGCGGAATGTTGTCAGGTTGATTTGTCGAGCCCCGAGCGGACGAGGCTGAGTACGTCATTAAAGATTCCCGGGCCCGCGGCCACGATGTTTCCGCTTTCCAGAAAGCCCTGACCACCGTCGAAGTCCGCTACCAGCCCACGGGCCTCGCGCACCAGCAGACTACCGGCCGCCATGTCCCAGGCCTGCAGCGTGGTGGCCCAGAATGCATCGGTCCTTCCACAGGCAACATTTGCAAGATCCAGCGCAGAACTGCCTGATGTGCGGATCTCGCCGGATTGCTTCGCAACGTGCTGATAGCCCTTCATCCAGGCGTTGAAACCAGGCTGGTCGCGGGAAGGAAAACCGATCGCCATGGTGCTGCTTCTGATCTTTTCCTGTCGGCTGACCTGGATTCGTTTGCCGTTCAGTTGTGCGCCACGGTTGCGGGATGCGGTATACAGTTCATTTCTGAGCGGATCGAAAATTACCGCATGCTCCATTGTTTCCTTGCGGCGTACACCGATGGATATGACGAAATCAGGGTGGCCGTGCAGAAAATTCGAGGTTCCGTCTATCGGGTCGACGATCCATTCGAATTGCGCTTCCCGTCCGGGTGTTTTCCTGGCTGGCGGGATCGTGCCGCTTTCCTCTGCGAGGATCACATGACCGGGATAATGCTTGTGGATCACCTGAATGATGTTCTCCTCTGCCAACCGATCCACCTCGCTGGCGTAATCATTGCGGCCCTTCATCCTGACTTCGATCCGGTCCAGTCGATCAAGGGACCGGACGATCGTATTGCCGGCAACTCTGGCCGCCTTGATGCCGATATTGAGTATGGGTTCCATAGCTTGGCGCTTCCTGGCACGGCATTTCCGCTCTGCCAGGCAATGTGCGGATATTGTTTCAGAGACTCGGCATTATAGCCGAGGGGGGGGAGGATTCGGGCACTGGTCCAGTCGCCATGTCCAGGCAAACAGTGTCGTTGCGTAATCCCGGGTTTTCCAACTGTCAAGACTGATATGGCCAATGATTCGGGGAGCGGCAACCAGGGACAGGTTGATGTCGATGAAGAGGTGCGCTGCGATAAGCGGGGAATCAATGGTGTCATCCAGCCAGATCGGGGGGCGTCTGGCCCGGACATTGCATGAGAACTGTGAAGCATTGGAAATAATCGGCATGAAGGTACGGTTTTGCGGGTCCGGATAAGGCAGCTGGAAATTGCAAGGTTTTTTTCGTGGGAAAGCGGTTGCGGCAGGTCGGCAATGGGTCCCGGGAGCCCTGATCAAGGCCTATGTCCGGGGTCCGGGCAGGGCAGATTCTCACGCCATGGCGTGATCGGGCTTCAGGGGAGAATGGTAGCCGCTATCCCGGCGCCGCTTCTCCCGATCCTGCTCATGCCGTTCCCGGGACTCATCCGGCAACTCCTGCGATTGGTCGGTAATCCGTGGATTACGGGCAATCCCGGTGATATGGCCCACATCGTGACGCTCGCACCAGTTCCTGCGGACTGATCTGGAGGTGCTCAGGCCCACGGCGTTCTCCCTGCATGATAATGTCCATTCATTCATGCGGAACGCCAGTCGGAAAAAAGATCTTGCGGGGCCGCATTCCGGCAGAAGGATGCTGTACCTGGGGGCGGAATGACCTGAGGCTCTTGACAGGCATTCCGCCCTGCGCTTTAAAATGGTTTCATGTATCCCCCAGTCATTTCCGGCATGCCTTTCTGGGCAGGTGTGTGCCGGTTCCGTGAAACCTGTCCATTCGTTCTGTCCACCGGCCTGCAAGGTTGTCCGGGATGAGGCGGGCTATGGCTGCCCGCCCGTCGGGGACACTGCACTTCTTGCGGGTGGTGCTGGTCGAACCCTCCCATCCCGGAAATATCGGAGCGGTTGCACGCGTCATGGCCAATATGGGCGCCGAGGATCTTGTGCTGATCCGGCCGCTCGAGTTCCCAAGCCCGGTCGCCCAGGCTCGCGCTTCCGGGGCGGACTGGATTCTCGAGAAGGCAGGAACCTGCCTTACCCTGGATGAGGCCATTGCGGATTGCGATCTGGTGTTTGGCACGACCGCACGAAAGCGCTCTGTGGACTGGCCGTCCCTGGAACCCTGGGAAGTGTCTCACGGAGCATCCCTGACAGGGGGCAGGTCCAGGGTTGCCATCGTCTTCGGCAGGGAAAGCAGCGGACTGACCAATACGGAACTGGACCGCTGCAATTATCTGGTGCGTATCCCGGTCGAGGATGACTTCTCATCACTGAACCTGGCGGCGGCAGTCACCGTGATCCTGTACGAGGCGAGAAAGCATGCATTGCAGCGGGACCGGCCTGAGGGAAAGAAGGATTTGGGCGAACTGGCTTCCGCCGGAGAGGTAGCCAGGTTCTACGGGCACCTGGAATCGATATTGTGCGGTACCGGTTTTCTGAAGGACAATTCCCCGGTGCTGATGCGCAAGCTGTACAGGCTGTTCAACCGTGTGCATCTTACTCGCGAGGAGGTCAATATCCTGCGCGGGGTTCTTTCCTCTGTCCGCGAATGTACGACTGGCAGGGGGCAGAAGCCGTAACGGGGTGTTCAGACTGTAGTCTCCATCTCATAGGTGTTCCACAGGGTCTTGACCGAGACCTTGTCATAAAGGTTGCGCGCCCGGTAGTTGTCATCGGCAGTGATCCAGCGGATCTTGTCCCAGCCCCGTTCGCGGGCCAGTTCCCTGAGGGCATCAAGCAGACGTTCGCCGATCTGGTTGCTCCGCGCTTCCGGTGCTACGAACAGATCGTCGAGGAAACCGATATCCACTCCACGCAGGGGGCTCGGCATCCTGCGGACATGAGCGAAGCCGGAACACGGTGCGGTATCGGTTCCGACGCAGGCCACCAGCCCTTCTACCTCGTGTGCAGGATCCATGATCCAGTCCCAGAGCGTGTCGATGATCGTGTCGTTCATCGGCACCTTGTAGAACCTGGCATACCCATGGTAAAGCCCGCACCAGCTTTCGAAGTCTCCGGGCCTGGCAGGTCTGATGATGATATCGGAGAATTGATTCATGTCGTTCGGGACCCGGTGATGTTGCCAGTATTTGCAGAACGGTCGATCAGGGCTGCAAGGGATTGCTTCTGCATGCCATCCGGGCTGAAATTTTCGGTTTCAAGCCACTGCAGGAAGGCTTGTCTCACTGCTGGCCATTCCCAGTCCAGCATCGAGTACCAGGCAGTGTCCCGGTTCCGGCCCTTGACGACTGTCGACTGGCGGAAAATTCCCTCGAACGAGAAGCCCAGACGTTCCGCTGCCCGGCAGGATTTTTCGTTGAGTGCATTACATTTCCATTCATAGCGTCGAAATCCTGCCTGAAACACATTTTCCATCATCAGGTACATCGCCTCGGTTGCGGCAATCGTGTTTTGCAGCTCAGGTGAATAGTTGATGTGTCCAACCTCGATGGAACCCTCTTCCGGCTTGATCCGGAGATAGCTGGCGATGCCGCAAGGCGTGTCGGTGTTCTGGTCGATGATCGCGTAGAAGAACGGGTCTCCTGTAAAGCATGCCCTTTCCATCCAGCTGCAAAGGGAAGCCGTACTGTCGAATGGTCCGTAAGGCAGATAGACCCAGATCCGATTCTCCCGATCCTTGATGAAAGCATCGAACAGGGGTTCGGCGTGTCGTGCAATATCCAGTGGTTCGCAGCGGCAGTAGATACCATGCAGGGTAACCGGATCGGGCCGGACTGCTCCAGACCAGCCAGTGACCGGAAAACCTATCGGCAATCCGAGTTCGTTCGTTTCGTTGGCAGGCGGTCTGTTCATTGTCGGGTCGGGATGTATCGGAGAGGTCAAAGCGCGCGATCCAGATCGGCGACCAGGTCCCGACTGTCTTCGAGCCCGACTGAGAGCCGGAAAATTCCTTCTCCCGCCACTTCTTCGTATTCTTTCAGTTCTGCTCCGGTCAGCTTGAACGAGGATTGAACCAGATCCTGGGTTTCCATGAAGAAAACAAGGCTGCGGTGATGTCCGAGCGAGACGGCATAATGTATGACCTCAAGTTGTTTCATGAGGTTTTCGGCAACTCGTCGGGGCTGTCGCGTCCTGAATGCAATCATGCCGGAAAAGTTTTCCATCTGCCGTGTGGCAAGATCGTGCTGGGGGTGGCTTTCCAGGCCGGGATATCGCACAATTTCCACCGCCTCATGGTTTTCAAGATACTGTGCAACAGCCAGCGCATTTTCCTGGTGAACCCGCATGCGTAGCGGGAGGGTGGCTGCACCACGCATGATAAGCCATGCATTGAATGGACTGATAGCAGCACCATAATGCATTGCGCCACGCTCCCTGAGCCGGCTGATCATCATGTTGCTGCCAAGGATCGCTCCGCCCAGGGCATCTCCGTGTCCACCGATGTACTTCGTGAGCGAATGCATGACCAGATCCGCGCCGAGATCCAGCGGGCGGGTCGCGACTGGACTTGCAAAGGTACTGTCAACTGCCAGAATCGCACCGGATGCATGTGCGATCCTTGCTGCACCAGCAATATCTGTCAGCCTGAGCAGCGGATTGGAGGGCGTTTCTATCCAGACTACCCGGGTGTTCTGCCGCATGGCCTGCTCAAGGCTTTCAAGACGTGAGGTGTTGACGGAGGTAACCTCTATCCCGTTTGCAGGCAGGAGATTCCGGGTGATTTCCGCGATTCCGGGATAGTTCGTGTTGCTGACTACGAGATGATCACCCCTGTGCAACTGGCTCAGCAAGATAGCGGATGATGCCGCCATGCCGGAAGCGAAGGCGATGCATTGCTCGGCATGTTCCAGCAGACAGAGCTTGGTTTCGAGCTGTCGTGTGGTCGGGTTGGACCAGCGGGTATAGACGTATGGAGTTTCATCATCCATGTTGTTCACGGAGAAACTGACCGGCCGATCCACGACAAATGTACTGGACATCACAATATTGGGGCTGGATGCGCGGGTTTCGGCGTCGGGTGTCTCTCCCCCATGGATGGCTGTAGTCTGTATTCCCTTGCTGTTCATTTCTCTGATCGTCTATCGAAATGCGCGTTATTATATGTCATCCTGTCATTGAGAATAATCGAAGGTCCAGCAGGGACAAGGATTTGTGCTGTGGCTTTTTCGGTTTCGCTGATTGAAATCGGTTCTGTCGGTAATTGTGACGAATCCCCGGAAGCGAGAAACCGCACTTCCGGCACGTAACAGGGGTATTCCCGGTGGTTCGGGGCATGATTGGGCGGATCGAAGGGCACATGCGCTCTGCCTGACCCCCGGATACGCGGCGAGTCCGGCGTGCGGGTCAGCATCTGCGTCAGATCGCGGATGAAACATATCCCGAACCCCTGGACGCGATCCAGATGTTCCACATTCGTTGTGCCCAGGTGTTTTTACAATACCAGCCCACCCGGCTTCCAGTGGAAGTGCAGATAACGGGCTAGTCAGAAATACACGAAGATACCCGAAAACAGAGGGTTACACGATTTCAAGCGTGATTCTTGTGCACGATAACTGGAATTATCATGCGTAGGAGAATAGGATTTTCCTAAAGCGATGTCAAGCGATCGATAAGACCGCAAACCGTCGCCGGTACAGCCGTTGCCGGTTGTCAGGGAGCAAAACATTCTCCGAAAGCCTGCTCCGGCAGATTTGGAGAGTTGAAAAAACGTCCGAAAACCCTCGTTTTTCATGTTTTATACGTACGATAACTTCCTTTTTGTGGTGCATGGTTCCCGAATTGTCCCGGTTCATCCGTATGCCGCCTGTCGGGGTGCAGCGTCCCTTCTGGAGTCAGCCAAGCACGCGCTTCCGAAGTTTCGTCAATCGGGGGGAACCACCCGGCAGGAAATCAGGCGTTCTCCATAGCAGTTCCCCATGTCGGTGGATTTCCAGCATCCTGCCTGCAAGGATGGTGAGTAGATCAATGCCTGAGGAGATCATGTCCCGGGAAGCTCGGACGCAGGCGTTGTGGCCGGACAGACCAGTTGTGAGTTTCCGCCAAGACCGACTTCGCGGAACATCGATTGGCAGATACGGGAAACCTGTCCGGAATACAGCCTTCTGTCCGGCTGTCCGTTCATGACGACAGTATCCGGAACAGGATAGAGGCTAGCCCGCACCCCTTCCGGCTGGTCCTGAGGCGTTTCGCAAAGATGGTGATCACTCGGTCCTTTTCCGTTTTCAGATCAGTGAGTTGCAGTGCAATCAGTTCGGATCATCGCAATGACGCATCTCAGGCGACGGCGAACAGGGTCTGCCCGGGAGCAGGTGAGCCCCTGGGGTTGGGTCTGCTGTCAGCCCTTTACGAACTGCATCTTGTACAGGGTGGACAGCGCCATGGTGCTGTCCGGGGGATTCTTCCAGCCGAGTAACCCGATTGTGGCAGGTGCCTTGATCGCGGATTATGGATCAATGAAGTGGTACGGAGTTCGACAGGGCGGTGTTCTTGCCACAGTCAGCAGATGCCGAGACCGGATTCAGTGCCCGTTCGGTGTCGGCGCTGAGGGCGGCCCCAGACGGGCTCAAGCCATTACTTATAGGGATTTCAGGGGTGCCGAGGCGACGAGCAGCGCGGAAGATTGAAGGATCTATCTGTCGTTGATTGCCGGTACGGGTCAGTTTCCCGGTTGGCGAAGTCGGCGGCGTCTATTGTGCATGATAATTCCAGTTATCGTGCGTATTGGACTGAAATGGCCCGATGGAGAAACCCGGTGTCTGAAAAGCTTGCAGCGCAAGCCTCCCGCTTCACTAGTCTTTCCGGGTGCTGGTCTTCCGATCCCACTCCCCGCTTCGGTCTGTTGCGCCTGTTCACTCTAGTGGGCAGCACCGGGATGACCGATTACCGGTACAGGACTAGTCACCAACACGACCTGCAGGATACCCTTGGACGTGATCGGGCTCTCGGTGAGAGCGGGGTCGACAGGCGACGAATCGGCACCGCTACCCGATAACGCTCCGGTTTGAAAAAAATTGGTATCTGGTATCTGGTATCTGGTATCTGGTATTATTATGGTACACTGTACAGGATGCTGTTGAATCGGGATACAGATTTTATTGATTGAGAGAGGTAGACCTGTTCACGAAAGCTGGCCAAGACAGTAGCGATTCCACCATACATTAGTTAATGAATTCAAGGCATATTTATTCAACTTTCACATGATAGAGACCATGCGACGCATCATGACGGCAGACAAACCGGAAGATCCAGAAATTCTCGACTTGGCAATGGCGAGAGCCAGCAGCTTTGTGAGCGTCAATCTGTCGAGTTATCTGATTCCATCGCTCAAGCGAATCGGAAAGTCGTGGAAGTGCAAGACGTTTTCCGAAACGATCGCGCGGATGATCGATAATATTGAAAATGGGGACAGTTCATCGATTTCAAGTCTGGGAGACCAGATCAGCAAGTTGATTACATTACATCTTGATGCCGGAACGCCGCTCCCGGGCATCGTCAACCTGCTGAATAAAAAGGGACTGGTTACATACAATGGTGAGGTCTGGACAGTCGACAAGCTTGTCATATACTGCAAGTACCACAATATTGACTACCAGTAATCCCGGTTCCAGGTAATCGCACCGTAGGAAAGCACTACCGTCCACCTGGCGGCAGTTGCATGGCGTGCTCCCACATGTGTTTGAGTGATACGAATCCCCGGGATGCGGGGCAGGAAAATCAGGGCTGGGTGGGGTGCCGAAATCATTTGCTGACAGGCAGTATTGCTGATTTCCCGATAACGGCTCTTGACCAGCCAGTAGAAGTAGAACCTGTGTCCTATTCCACAGTTTGCCCGACAGCCTTGTTCAGCTTCGGGATCGGGCTGATGGTGTGAAGTGCAACACTTGCCGGACTGCTTGCATGTCAGCGATACTGTTCCTGGATTTTTCCGACTATGCCTTCCCGTTTCATGGCCTCAAGTTCCGTATTCAGTTTGTCAATGATCGCATCTTCGGTGTTGATGTTGAACGCAATCGACATGATTGTCTCGCGGAAGGTCATTACCGGGACCAGCCCAGTAACGCCTTGCTGCTTGGCATAGTAGGGACCAAGCAGGTGGCCTGTGGCCCATAAATCAATACGATCCCGATTGATTTTCCGAGCATTGAGATCATCCTTCGGAGTGAGATCCATTTGGTATCCCTGGTCGATCAGGTGAAGGGCTACGGCGTCACCCTGATATCCTCCCACGCGATAACTCTTCCCCTCTTCAAGATTCTGCACTGAAATGTTCCTGGACTCCTTGGCCAGGAATACCCAGTTGTTTTCCACCAGCGGTCCGACCCATTTGAATTTTTCTTCGCGTTCTGCGGTACGGGTTGTTGAAAAGACTGCATTGTCCGGTTCACTCAGGGCCAGGGAAAAGGCGCGCTGCCAAGGCAACAGTTCCATTGTGTAGGCTATACCGGCACGTCTGAACAGGGTCTCGACGATTTCAGTTGAAATCCCGATGATCGAATCATTACCGGGCCCCGACATGTTGAATGGGGGATAGTTTTCCGTCTTCAGGTGGATGGTTTGTGCCTGAGTCTGGGGTATCAGCAATAAACCAGCACTGCATAGGCAACACATCAGCAACCTTGAAAAAAACCTCATGATAACTCTCCGTTGGTAAATTTGTTTGATCTTGCCCTGATCAGTATAGCTTCGAAACAGGAAAATGGATATAGCCCATAGATATGTCGACTGATGCCGAGCAGGCAAGAGATGAACCCCTGTCTACCCTGTCAAGTGCGCGCAGTCCAGCTTGTTCCGGGGAAGTATGGCAACAGCCTGCGCCCGGAACCAATAAACACACCATCGACAATTGGGGCACTGGCGGTCATCCTAGTAGCCAAGATCGGCATTGACCCGGTTCTCAAGGGGAATGCCCTGAATGTAGCGTTCAAGATTCTCGAAAAAAAGCCTGAGGGTCATGGGGACATAGGCATTGCCGTCATCCGCGGATACATGGGGTGTGATAAGCAGGTTCGGTACTTTCCAGAGGGGGGAGTCCTGTGGCAGGGGTTCTTCGTCGAATACATCCAGAACCGCGCCGCCCAGTCGGCCGGAATACAGCATCTCCGACAGGGCAGTATAGTCGACCACCGGAGCACGGCCGATGTTCACCAGCCCGGCGCCGGGCTTGAGTTGCTCCAGGCGCTGACGGCTGATCAGGTTCCGGGTTTCTTCCGTCAATGGCGTCACGACGAAAACGTAGTCGGCAAGCGGCAGAACCGAGTCAATGGCCCGGACAGCGTACACTTCGTCCACGCCAGGTACCGGCCGTCCATGCCGACTCACGCCGACAACCCGCATGCCCAGCCCGCTTGCACTTGCAGCCACGGACCGGCCGATACTCCCCATGCCGATCACCACCACGGTTTTCCCGGCGATCGGAGTCGAGTAGATGGAGTCATAGACCGCCAGGCGCTGATTGGTAAACAGGGCCGGTATCGCATTGTGGAGCATGAGCAGGGACATCATTCCGAACTCACCGCCTTTTTCCGCATGGGCCCCCTTGTTGTTGGTCAGAACAACTCCTCCCGGCAGCCAGTCCATGGGAGTCAGGTGTTCAACTCCTGCGCCGATGACATGAATCCATTTGAGTTTCGGCGCGATGCGCGCAAGATTCTCCGTGGGAAGGTTCCACGCAATCAGGATTTCCCTGTCGGCCATCGATTCGACAAAATGGTCGGTGTCCCAGTCGATAAACACGTCAAGCTGCTTGCACAGGGCTGGCCAATCGCTGGCCGCCTGCTCGAAGCGTGTCCGGGTGATGGTGAACACCTGTTCCCCCTCCGGCGTATTCGGGAAACTGCCCGGAGCGTGGTGATTGTTCTTCACATGGACCTTGATCATGAATTCCGGAATCCATTTTCAAGTGTCTGCAGGGAACTGCAGATATGCTGATCGCGTCTTTCGCCCGAGTACCGGTCACCGTTGAAGATGGCTGTCATGACCTGTTCGTTGACCGAGCGCAGCAGTTCCGTGTCGGCGAGACCCGCTCGCGCAGGCGCTTCGACAACCGTGTCACTGCCATAGGTGTGGATGGCGCCGGAATTGAGGGATGCAGGTTGTGGCGGAGGTTTCCCCTTGTCCAGTTCCCGGCACAGTTTCTTCAGCCTTCTCCGGTACAGTGCTATTCCCCGGTCTGAAGCAACCAGATGCTCGGCAAAATGGTCCGATATCCGACCCATGCCCTCTACGGCTTCCACGTCCCCCGGGCTTTCCTGACGCTCGCTGTAACTGCGGTTGATCGGTTCCCCCTGTTCCATGCGTTCCATTCCCTCGGGGGTGTTGAATACGTGCGGGTCCCCCCGTTCACCGAAGTTTCCCCACGCATAGGCAATGCAGCGAACATCGTCTACCGGCACCACCCAGCGGGTGAAGGCACTGCGACCGAACAGGCGCCGCTGTGTTCCATCGGTCGAGAATGCGGCACCGGACTGGGTGAAATTCGGCAGGATCAGTTCATTTACCCGAACCCAGACATTGTCCTTTACCCGTCGCGTTGCCGTTCCCAGGAACCGGATCTTGTCCCGCTCGTAGAATTCGTATTCGCCGACTGTGCCGAATCCCTCCGTAAATTGCCGCTCATGCAAAAAGGCCGTATGCAACGGATCGACAATGGCATCCAGAACCTGGATCCAGTTGCAGGAAAACTCGGCCATGTAGGGAGACATCACCATATCCGGGATATCATAGGCATCGTAGTGGGGGAACTCGGGAATTTCCGCGGGCGGACCCATGTAGGCGAAGACAAGACCGCGGAATTCGCAGGTCGGGTAGGCTCCAAGTCGGCAGTTCTGCTTTACCTTGTCCAGCGTTTCCACGCTGGCAGGCTGTCCCGGTATGTCGAGGATCGTGCCGTCCGTGTCGAAGTGCCAACCATGATAGCAACACCTGATTCCGCGTTCCGACACCCTGCCGAATTCCAGTGATGCGCGCCGGTGCGGACACTGCTTGTGGACAAGCCCGATATTTCCCCCGCCATCACGAAACAGTACGAGATCCTCCCCGAGAACACGTACCAGACCCGGTTTTTTTCCGGCATCCCGGCTCAGCGATACCGGGTGCCAGAATCGCCGCAAAAGATCCCCCATCGGCGTTCCCCGGTCCGTTTCGGAAAGCAGCTTGTCGGACTCTCCCCGCAGGGGCAGGCAGTAGCCGGCAAATTCCCTGTTCTCTGGTGTCGTGTCGGGCATGGTCAGTCTCCTGAATGGATCGTCCAGGGGTCTCCGGTGTTGCTGCGGGGACGCCGGGAAAATTTTCCACGATGGGTTGGTATAATCCAATCCTTTGCCAAAATCAAGCAGGCATGCGTAGAAATCGAAAGACAAAACTGGTTGCTACCCTGGGGCCTTCCAGTTCCGATCCGGATACGTTGCGGGAAATGTTTGATGCCGGAGCGGATGTGTTCCGGTTGAATTTCAGTCATGGTTTCCATGCAGAATTTGCCCGACGTGTCTCTGCCATCCGGGACCTGGAGAGTCTTGTCGGCAGACCGATCGGCATCCTGGCCGATATCCAGGGGCCGAAGCTCCGTCTCGGCATGATCGAGTCCGGGTCGGTGCTGGTAGAAAAGGAGGCTGCACTGCGTCTCGATCTTGATCCTGACCCGGGCGACAGTCGGCGAATTCCGTTGCCGCATCCAGAGATTTTTTCAGTGTTGCGACCGGGCAGCGAACTGATGATCGATGATGGCCGTGTCCGGCTCAGGGTTGTCCGCTGTGCAGGGGACCATGCGGAGACCGAGGTGATTGTCGGAGGGCGGCTCGGCAACCACAAGGGAGTCAATGTACCGGATCTGGTATTACCCATCTCCGTCATAACCGAAAAGGACAGGAGAGATGTCGAGTGGGCCTTGAAGCAGGGAGCGGACTGGATTGCCCAGTCCTTCGTGCAGCGACCCGAAGATGTCGCCGAACTGAGAGCCCTGGCGGGAGAACAGGTCAAGATCATGGTCAAGCTTGAGAAACCCTCGGCACTTGACTGCCTGGACGAGATAATGGAAATCTGCGATGGCGTTATGGTAGCGAGAGGAGATCTGGGTGTGGAGCTTCCCCCACAAAAGGTTCCCGTGATCCAGAAGTCGATCATCCGCCGCGCCCGGCAGATCGGCAAACCCGTCGTGATCGCAACCCATATGCTGGACTCGATGGTCACGAACCCGGTTCCGACACGGGCTGAAGCGTCCGATGTCGCGACTGCGGTTTATGATGGCGTAGATGCCGTGATGCTGTCTGCAGAATCGGCGGCAGGAGAGTATCCGGTCGCGTCCGTGCGGATGATGAATCGTATCATCGAGGAGGTTGAGACCGATCCGATGTACCGGGATATTCTGGATTCCCAGCGCCCGGCACCGGAAAATACCACGGCCGATGCAATCTGCAATGGGCTGCAGCGCATTATCGGCATCCTGTCCTCAGCGGCGACCGTGACGTATACGGCTTCTGGAAGCACCAGTCTTCGGGCGGCCCGGGAACGTCCCGACGCGCCGATTCTCAGCCTGACCCCCTTCTCCGAAACCGCCAGGCATCTGACCATCGTCTGGGGTATTCATGCCGTAACGGTCGATGTGGCGCACGAGGGTGCTGAATTCCTGGAGGTGATCTCGGCTGCGACGGAGATAGCGCAAAGGGAAATGTTCGCCCAGCCCGGCCAGGAGATCGTGATTGCGGCAGGTCTGCCGTTCGGGATTTCGGGTACAACCAACCTGATACATGTTGCCCGCATCGGGCCAGACAATGCGGGTCAGCAGACTTAGCCGGAATCTGGCCGTATTGATCCTGTCCTGATCGCCGGCACCGGGATGCCGAAACATTCCGCCGAACCGGTTTTGCAGAACCTTGTGCCATCCAGGGTCATGCCATTTGGTCTTGGAATCGGCAGCAGGGGACGTTTGCGAATTGCGTTGACAACCGGGCGTTTTTAACGGATACTGGGCCAGTCATCTTGTCCATTGGCAGTATCAGACCAGACGATTCAATGCCCCGAAATCACCGATTGCGCCACGTTCTGAAGACAGCAGACAACCTGGGTACCCGGATTCGACAACTCGAACAACTACAGGCCAGCTACCATTGAGGATCCTGTCGAGTGTTCAGCCTGTTTAAAAAAACACCCAAAGAATCAAGAGAGCAGCACAACGTCCAGTATATCCCCGGAACAAAGATTCCCTATCGGGCAGACCTGATTGACGAACTGGTTACGGAACATGACACACTTCTTCTAATCATCGAGCAGATCACGCGGGCTCATGTTCGTGCGGATCGTAAGGCCATCTACCGTTTGCTCAATAAGCTCAAGTCAGAGCTGAACTCCCATATGATCAAGGACAATACGTACTTGTATCTTTACCTCAAGCATATCGCACAGGAAGATGCCCGCCGTTCAGAAAAAGTTGCCGGTCTGCACCAGAAGATGACTGAAATAGGCAGATCCGTTTCCCACTTTGTGCGCAAATGGACGGAGACCAAGGATATCGCCTACGATGATCTCTTTTCCGAGGAGTTGAATTCCGTTGAGAGGGCCTTGAGAAAACGCATTGAAAAGGAGGAGAGCGTCATCCATACGTTCTATGCCAGGCTCGGCGCCTGATCTTCGGACCAGCCCTGATCCCAAACTGACCGGATACAGGCAACCGTTGCCATTTTACCCATGGAACAGCAAGCGCCTGTCCGATGATTCCGTCGCCCCAATTTCGAATAGTGTTTTCGAAATGCGACCCGCCTGCCCTTGCATCCGGTTCGATATTTGGTGAAGCCAGACACGTGTGGAACTTGCTCATCTCGGATGACCGTCAGAAACAGTGGGAGAAAGGACTGGCACGACTGTCGCGAAGATTTTCCACAACGGCAGACCGGTAGCTGCCTCTCGCCTTATCGCGGAATTACGGCCCCCGAGCCAGTCTGAAGTGCAACACATGCAGGTATGATGCGGGATGCCTGACCGGCTTGCAGCAGGCCGGATGATGGCAAGCAATTCCTGCAGGCAAAACGGAGAGTTGTCATGCCTGCTGGCAACCACCCCCTGCCACGCCCGGGAACGGGGCCTGAACGGACATGCCAACGGCCTGGTGCGTCGGCACTTTCCCGAGGCGCGAACTTCCGCAAGGTGGCCCCTGCAGAGGTCTTCCATGCACTGCAGATCCCCTGAAGACTGCAGGGTTCCTCCATAATTCCGGATTGCAGATTGCAGCGGCCTTGCACTTCGGAGTGGAGGCAGTACGGGGCTATCCGGAAATTGACACGGAATTGACGGAAGGGTACGATCTGGGTCACGCTGATAATGATAAACGCTCATCAAATGCATGGGAGCCGCCGGTGATACAGTCAGAGCTTCTCCAGGTTATCCGAGGAACCGCGCAACAGATGGAATCCGGAACGGTGACGGTTGTGTTTGAGGACTACAGTTCCGGTCGGTTCTATTATGATGCAGGAAGGGTTCTACTGGCGAAGTACAGGGGGTTTGAGGGTCTGAAGGCGCTGGAAGCCTGTCAGGAACTGGCGGTCAGGACTGCAAGATTTCATGCAGACGTCGATATAGTCGGTTCCAGTGTCTTGCTTGATTCTTCAGCCCCGTAATCCCTTCCTTCAACATCTTCGCTCCACCGCCAGTTACCCTTTCGGTCTGGTGTCGGCACTTCTCCGTTACTGATCAAGCACCTCCAGTCGATCAATCTTCTGATGTCACACCGGTACTGTTCCTGCCACCGATAGGAGGCAGTGCCGCCTGGGGTTTGTACCGGGTCGATAAGGTATCCCAATCCTCGTACGAATCCGATAGAATAAATAGGCAGCAAGAATATTCTGGTATACCATATACAAACCTTTGCAAACCTTTCGTCCAGACAGGCCGACTCTTGCCTAATTCCGAGAAAACGTACAGTCGCGCGAACCAAGCGAGGCGCAGGGGACATCCAGGAAGCAGTGACCATGCGCCCCGGCCGTATCCGAAGGGACGTCAGGTTGATGCTGATGCGTTGCGACAGGTTCAGGATCTGGTAGGAAACAGACCCCGTCGCGACCTGCTGATCGAGTATCTGCATCTTGTCCAGGATCGTTACGGTTTTCTTTCCAGCGCCCACTTGGCCGGTCTTGCCGCGCACATGCGGCTTTCCCAGACCGAGGTGTATGAGGTCGCCACGTTCTATGCCCATTTCGATGTCGTCAAGGAGGGCGAACAGCCGCCCCCGTCAACCACCATTCGGGTATGCGACAGTATCGCCTGTCAGCTGGCAGGCGCCGAAACCCTGCTTGATGAACTGATGGCAGGTGCTCCTGCGGAGGTCCGGGTCCTGCGTGCTCCGTGCATGGGACGTTGTGAATCGGCGCCGGTAGCCGAGGTCGGACACAACCATCTGCTCAGGACCTGTACCGACAGCCTGCTTGATGCTGCGGCACAGGGACACGTTCATCCGTCCGTTCCGGAGTATATCGACTATGATGGTTATGTCCGGGACGGCGGGTATCAGTTGTGGAATGCATGCAGGGAGGGTCGGTATACGGCTGACCGGATTATCGGGATGCTGGATGCCTCGGCACTGAAGGGTCTTGGCGGGGCGGGCTTCCCGACCGGCAGGAAGTGGAAGATAGTCAGCGGCTACGACGCTCCCAGGTTGATGGCCGTAAACATCGATGAAGGGGAGCCGGGTACATTCAAGGATCGCCACTACCTGGAAACCGATCCCCATCGGTTTATCGAGGGTATGCTGATAGCTGCCTGGGCGGTGGGCACGGAAACGGCCTATGTCTATGTGCGGGATGAATATCCGGCCATCATCAACCTGCTTGGAAAGGAGATCTCCCGGGTACAGGCTGCCGGCCTGTCGGAGCATGTCGGCATAGAGATTCGGCGCGGCGCAGGCGCCTACATCTGCGGAGAAGAGTCGGCAATGATCGAATCCATCGAGGGAAAGCGCGGGCTGCCCCGTAATCGCCCGCCCTATGTTGCCGAGATCGGACTGTTCGGGAGACCGACACTCGAGAACAACGTGGAGACCCTTTACTGGATCAGGGACATCGTTGAGCACGGGCCGCAGTGGTATGCTGATGCTGGTACCAACGGGCGCAAGGGCTGGAGAAGCTATTCGGTATCCGGCCGTGTCCGCGAACCTGGAGTCAAGCTGGCGCCTGCCGGCATCACGATCAGGGACCTGATCGACGATTACTGCGGAGGCATGCAGCCGGGGCACGTCTTCAAGGGATATCTGCCTGGCGGAGCTTCCGGAGGTATTCTGCCTGCCTCACTGGATCAGGTTCCCCTGGATTTCGGCACCCTGCAGGAGTACGGATGCTTCATTGGTTCTGCAGCCGTGGTGGTGTTCAGCGACCGGGACAACATGAAGGATGTGGCGCTCAATCTCATGCGGTTTTTCCGCGATGAGAGTTGCGGACAGTGCACACCGTGCAGGATCGGTACGGAAAAGGCGGTACAGATCATGCAGAAGCCGGAGTGGGATCAGGCGTTGCTTGAGGATCTGGGCACCGTCATGACGGATGCATCCATCTGCGGTCTCGGCCAGGCAGCAGGCAATCCCATCAACTGCGTGCTCAAGTATTTTCCGGAGGACCTGTAATGTCCGACAGGATTCACTTTACCCTGAATGGCGTTGCCGTCAAGGCGGAGCCTGGCGAAACAATCTGGCAGGTCGCTTCGCGTCGGGGCATCGATATCCCGCATCTGTGCTATGCGCACAAGCCTGACTACCGCCCGGACGGCAATTGTCGTGCCTGCATGGTGGAGATAGAGGGGGAAAGGGTACTCGCTGCCTCCTGCCTGCGCACGCCGTCCGAGGGAATGGTGGTCAGGACGGACTCCGGCAAGGCGAAGACAGCACAGAAACTGGTCATGGAGTTGCTGGTAGCCGATCAGCCGCCGAAAGAAGTCGCCCACCAGAGGGGGTCCCGGCTCTGGTCCTGGGCGGACCGGCTGCAGGTATCCGAAAGTCGTTTCCCTGCCGGGAAGCGGCCTGTGGCCGACACCTCTCATCCGGCCATGCATGTGGCGCTGGACGCCTGCATTCACTGCAACCTGTGCGTCAGGGCCTGCCGCGAAGTGCAGGTCAACGACGTGATAGGCATGGCGCATCGCGGGCATCAGGCGAAGATTGTTTTCGACTTCGACGATCCGATGGGTGAAAGCACCTGCGTTGCTTGCGGGGAATGCGTGCAGGCCTGTCCCACAGGCGCCCTCATGGAGGCCTCCCTTGTGGATGAGCAGGGCATGGAAAAGACCGGAGAGATGCAAGAGGTACACAGCGTCTGCCCCTACTGCGGAGTCGGGTGCCAGATCACTTACCAGGTGAGCGGGAACCGGATCCAGGCAGTACAGGGAAGGGAAGGACCGGCGAACCGGAACCGGTTGTGCGTCAAGGGTCGTTTCGGATTCGATTACGTCACCCATCCGCATCGCCTGACCAGGCCCTTGATCCGCCGCGACCCGGCCGACAAGTCAGGTGAATCGGATCTGGACCCGGCCAACCCGTTGTCGCATTTTCGAGAGGCAAGCTGGGAGGAGGCGCTTGACCATGCTGCGGGTGGCCTGAAGGATATCCGGGACAGCCTGGGCGGATCGGCCCTTGCGGGTTTCGGGTCGGCCAAGTGCAGCAACGAGGAGGCCTATGTATTCCAGAAGCTGGTGCGTGCGGGATTCGGTACCAATAATGTCGATCACTGTACCCGGCTGTGCCACGCGTCATCCGTCGCAGCCCTGCTGGAAGGGATCGGCTCGGGCGCCGTGTCCGCCCCATTCAATGCGGTCGAGGATGCCGATTGCGTCCTGGTGATCGGCGCCAATCCGATCAGCAACCATCCGGTTGCCGCCACCTTCTTCAAGCAGGCTGCGAAGCGCGGCACACTGATCGTGATGGACCCGCGCGGTACCCAGCTGAGACGCCATGCCACCCACATGCTGCAGTTCAAGCCGGGTACCGATGTCGCGATGCTGAATGGAATCCTGCACGCGATTATCGAGGAGGAACTCTACGACAGGGAATACGTGGCGAGGCATACCGAAGGGTTCGGGAACCTGCGGCGGCACATCAAGGACTTCTCTCCGGAGAAGATGTCCCCCATATGCGGTATTGACGCCGCGATGCTCAGGGTGGTCGCCCGCAAGTTCGCGACCTCACCGGCCTCGATCATCTTCTGGGGCATGGGGATTTCCCAGCATGTGCATGGCACCGACAACGCCCGGTGCCTGATTGCGCTGTCGCTGATTACCGGGCAGGTGGGGCGTCCGGGAACCGGTCTTCATCCGCTACGCGGTCAGAACAATGTGCAGGGTGCATCAGATGCGGGGCTGATCCCGATGATGTACCCGGATTACCAGTTCGTCGAGACGGAAAACCTGAGAAAACGGTTCGAGGATGCATGGGGCACCCCTCTGGACCCGAATCGTGGCTTGACCGTGGTGGAGATCATGGATGCCATCCATGCCGGACAAATCCGGGGCATGTACATCATGGGCGAGAATCCGGCCATGTCCGATCCCGATGTCCGGCATGCCCGCGAGGCGCTTGCCAAACTGGACCACCTGGTGGTCCAGGACCTGTTCCTGACCGAAACCGCCTTTCATGCCGACGTGATCCTCCCGGCTTCCGCCTGGCCGGAGAAGGATGGCACGGTGACCAATACCAACCGCCAGGTGCAGATGGGTCGCGCTGCGCTCAGCCTGCCGGGTGAAACGCGCCAGGACTGGTGGATCACGACTGAAATCGGCAAACGGATCGGTATGGACTGGAACTTCCAGCACCCAGGCGAGATTTTTGCAGAGATGAAGCATGTCATGAAATCCCTTGACAATATCACCTGGGATCGTCTGCAGGACGAAAGCGCCGTGACCTACCCGTGCGATGCGCCCGATGTTCCCGGTAATGATATCGTTTTCGGCGAGGGCTTCCCCACGCCAACCGGGAAGGGCAGGCTGGTTCCGGCTGGTCTCGTTGATCCCGACGAGTTGCCGGATGACGAGTATCCGATGATCCTGACGACCGGCAGGCAACTGGAGCACTGGCATACCGGCGCGATGACGAGACGGGCCCGGGTGCTTGACGAAATAGAACCGCAAGCGGTGGCCACCCTGTCCCCGTCTGCCCTTGACCGGTTGCATGTGGCGCCGGGAGAACGGATTCAGGTCTGTACCCGCAGAGGGGCCATTGAGTTGATTGCCAGGGCAGACCGGGCAATGCCTGACAATATGGTATTTGTCCCGTTCTGCTATGCCGAGGCGGCTGCCAACACCCTGACCAATCCGGTGCTTGATCCGGATGGAAAGATACCCGAGTTCAAGTTCTGCGCGGCCCGGGTCGAGGCGGCCTGAACCCCGATCAGATTGAACATCCCTGATGGAAACCGACCGCGTGACTTGACCGGATGCCCGCCAGAACCCATATTCGCCGATCCGGCCGGCCTGTCGGTTACGTGTCGGTTTGCCGGACAGTGGTCAGAGGAAATCGAACAGAAGCACATTAACAGCGTACCAGCGGAACAGATTGATGAATGATATTGATATTGCAC
>JAJDVC010000082.1 GCA_022826305.1 Gammaproteobacteria bacterium
AGTATCAGGCACCGCCCGATGCTGCAATCCTGCAACTCCCCGGCATGCAGGCTGCACCTGTACCGCCCCGGAGAGGCCCGAAGACCGCAGGCCACATCCATCGTCCAGCGGCCGCCAGCCATGGCTCTCCCCGCTCGGCCCCTCAGCGGGCCCGGACGGAACGGCACCTTCAGCCCGCAATCCGACTGACTGCCCGGATCCTGGCGAAGGCTGGGCGACGGACTGCTCCAATAGGCAGGTCACGTCATGCACCGGCATCCGGTTGTGCAAAAGTCTCGTCCAGAATGCGGGACATCCGCGTCACCAGTTCACGGACATTATCCGTATCGAAGCACATGGGAGGCTTGATCTTGATGACATTGCGGAATGGTCCGTCCGTGCTGAGCAATACGCCCTCCTGCCGCATTCGTTCCACGATATACGATGCCTGCCGGGAAGCCGGAGTCTTCGACCCTGCGTCCAGCACGCACTCCACTCCCAGGAACAACCCCATACCCCGAACATCTCCGATCAGCGGATATCCCGATGCCAGAACCTCCAGTTCCGCGCGCATCAGATTACCCGTATCCTGTGCGTTGCTGATCAGTCCTTCATCCCGAATCACATCCAGAACCGCAATACCGGCAACACAGGCAACAGGATTGCCGCCGTATGTGTTGAAGTACTCCATGCCATTATCGAATGCGTCGGCAATCTCCCGGGTCGTAACCACTGCACCCAGTGGATATCCATTACCGATCGGCTTGCCCAGAGTGACAATGTCCGGTATGACATCCTGGGTTTCGAAAGCCCAGTTGCAGCACCCGACCCGACCGAATCCGACCTGAACCTCGTCAGCGATGCATTTGCCGCCTGCCGCACGAATCCGGGCATAGATATCCTGGAGATACCCATCGGGCAGAACTACCTGCCCCCCGCAGCCACTGATGGACTCGGCCATGAACAGGGCAACTCCTCCCTGATCTTCTGCAGCATGCAGGGCCTGTTCCACGGAAACCATGCATTCATCGTGAATCTGATCGGACCAGGCAGTGCGATAGGTATCAGGCAACGGTACGACATGGGTACATTCCGGCCTGCCCCCGCCGCCGCTTCCGTTGAACTTGTACGGACTGATGTCTATCAGGCTGGTGAGGTTTCCATGGTAGGCATGGTCAACAACAATCCGGGATCGTCTTCCGGTGCTTGCCGTGGCCAGTCGCAACGCCAGATCATTCGCCTCGCTTCCACTATTGACAAGATAGCAGACTGCAAGCGGTTCCGGAAACTTATCCAGAAGCGCCCGAGCATAGAGCGTCGCCTGCTCGTACAGATAACGGGTATTCGTGTTCAGGACTCCCGACTGCCGGCGTATCGCCTCAATCACCCGGGGATGGCAATGGCCGACATGAGCGACGTTGTTGACAGCATCCAGATAACGCCTGCCGGTCGAGTCGTACATGTACTGGTTGCCTGCACGGACCATCTCGATGGGTTCCCTGTAGGACAGACTGAGTGAAGGGCCAAGCAGCCTTGCCCGATCCTCCAGCAGGGTCCGCCTGCCGGGCGGGGAACCTGTCTCCTGCCTTTCCGGGATGTCCTTCAGACAGGGAAGGTTCAGTATCAGGTTGGGATCGGGACACAGGGAAAGCCAGACATTCCTGTGCCTGTGCGAGCCGACCCCCATGAAGGTATCCGTTTCATCAAGCAGGTCGGTCATGATCTGGAAGTGCACGTGCGGTATCCAGTTGCCGTTCTCGGCACTGTTTCCGATCAGGGCGACAGGGCTTCCGGCAGGAATCCGGTCACCCTTCCCGAGTCCGGCAATCGACGCCGGATCGAGATGCCCGTAGAGCGTATGGAACACGAATTCCCCCTGTTCGTCCCGTGCCTCATGCTCCAGGATCAGCGTACCGCCGTAATCCTGTGGATCCGGATGACAGGATGTACTGAAGACGCTGCCATCCAGCGGGGCATGCAATGCCGTGCCAGGTTCCATGAAAACATCCAGCCCCAGGTGCAGCGTGCGGCGGGCACCGGAAAAATCCCTGAAGTCTTCCGAAGTGTAGATCAGACGATACTCGTCATGAAGACCTACAGCCGCCGCATATCCTCCGCGCCTTATCTGCCGAAACAGCAGGGCAGTTTCCTCTTGCACATCGGACGGCAGCAAGGGATCCAGATACGGACTTGCGACGCTGATATCCAGCACCAGCAGATCCTTGCCGGAGATATCCGGATCGAATAACGGGAGACAACTGTCTGAATGCCTGTACAGCCAGTTCACCACGCGGGGATTGCGGGGGACGGGCTCCAGACCACAGGCGCCGCGCAGGCAAAAGTGCGCAAAATCGGCAGGTATGCGCGACAAGCGAGACAGTGTCTTCCATGCAGCCTTTTCTGAAATCTCCAGATATGCGTTGCCCGGCTCCAGGGATCTCTGGTACACGCAGATCGAGACACTCAGGCACAGCCGCATGCACATCAGGTCGAAGAGCAGGCCGATTTCCGTTTCGTTCAGCGGACAGGCGGCATGATAGCCTCGAACAACCGGTTCGGCTGCATCCAGGGGATTTTCGGCTCCCAGCATGGCATAAGCCGCCGCGATGGCAGGTTCGGCAACCAGCCAGGAATGCACCATGTCACCGAAGTCTATCAGCCCTGAAATCCGGAGCTGCCACGGATCATCGCCCTGTACCAGAATGTTGTGATCGTTGGCATCATTGTGGATAACCCCGGTCCGCAACTGTCCTGCACACGACGGTATCTGCCGCTCGAAACGATTCCGGAACATCTCGATCATCGAACGCCCATGTGGATCGTGTAGGCAAACCAGTCTGTCCAGGGTCTGCGGGGCTTTCGACATCTCCCACAGCAAGGGCCTGTCCAGGGCATCATGCTGATAGCCCTCAAGGGCCTGATCCAGACTGCCCAGAATGCCACCCAGCTGTTCAAGCAGACATGCAGGCCATGGCTTGAGTCCGGCCAGCAATCTTCCTTCAACGAAGGTAGTGGCGCGACAGTAGTGAAGGATTCCGTCATGATCATGAACCGGTTCCAGGATGTTGCCGTTCAGGGATTGCCTGTACTCCGGAACCTCGAATTCCGGACAGCGGTCACGGATCCGTTCAAGCACCTCGTGCTGGCACTCGAGCATTTCACGCGCTTCGCCGGCATTGGCAATCTTGATAACGGCAGCTGTCGTCCCGTTTCCGACCAGGAAATTGAGATCCCGCTCACCTGCGAGAGACTGAATCTGTCCATCAAGACCGAAGAGTTCCCTGGCGATCCTGCCGGCTTCCTGCATATCGAATTGCGGAAGCAGGCAGGAGTCGGTCATGAGTCTGTCCGGATTCCGTTACAGGACGTGTATCGGGCTGCTACCTCTGGCATGTCTGCCAGTTTTTCGCCATTCCCACATCAACGTCATCAGGGGGCAGCATGCCTTTCGCCCTGACGAGGTCAGCACCGCGTTCTGCAACCATGATCGTCGGAGCATTCAGGTTACCATTGGTGATGGTTGGAAAGATGGAAGAATCGATCACGCGCAACCCCTCCATGCCGCGAACCCGGGTATCCGGATCAACCACTGCCCCGTCATCCGTACCCATTCTGCAGGTGCAGGACGGATGATAGGCGCTCTCCACGTTCTGCCGTATCCAGTGGTCAATATCCGCGTCGGACCGGACGCCTTCGCCAGGTTGTATCTCGGAGCCCCGGTAGGGAGTCATCGCAGGCTGGGACATGATTTCCCGGGTCAGGCGTACGCACTGCCTGAATCCTTCCTTGTCCGATTCGTGCTGCAGATAATTGAAGAGGATGGACGGTGGCTCGAGCGGATCGCCGGAACGGATCCTGATCCGGCCGCGGCTGGCCGGCTTGTTGTGGCCGACATGCACCTGGAAACCATGCCCACGAAAAGCAGCGCGTCCGTCATAACGCATGGCGGCAGGCAGGAAGTGATACTGAATGTCCGGCCATTCGATACCGGGCCGTGAGCGGACAAACGCACAGGATTCGAAGTGGTTGGTTGCTCCCAGCCCGGTTCTGAACAGATGCCAGCGGGCACCGATCAGGAACCTGTGCCACCAGTCAAGCTTTCCATTCAGGGTGATGTCCTGCAGGCAACGGAACTGGAAGTAGAACTCGAGATGATCCTGCAGATTCTCGCCGACCCCCGGCAGTTCATGCCTGACCCTGATGCCCGCAGACTGCAGAACCTGACCGGGTCCGATGCCGGACAATTGCAGCAACTGGGGAGATCCAACGGAACCTGCACACAGGATCACTTCCCGCCCCGCCAGCGCCGAACAGGTCTTTCCCGCACGCTGGTATTCGACTCCAGTTGCGCGTTTCCCGGACAGCGTAATCCGATGTATCAGCGCACCGGTAATCACGTGCAGATTCCGCCGGGTCATGGCCGGCTTCAGATAGGCGTTGGCCGTCGACCACCGGATCCCGTTTCGGACAGTCATGTGCATCGGGCCGAATCCTTCCTGTCTGAACCCATTGTAATCCTCGGCATGCATGTAGCCTGCCTCGACACCAGCCTGGATAAAGGCACGGTAAAGCGGGTTTTTCATCTCATTGCCGTTATTGACCGACAATGGACCACCCCTGGCGCGATATGGATCCGAACCATGCTTCCAGTCGTCGGCCTTCCTGAAATACGGAAGGCAATGACGATAATCCCAGCCAGCTGCTCCTTGCCGTGCCCACTCGTCAAAATCCCGGGCATGTCCCCGGACATAAACCATTCCGTTGATGGAAGACGATCCTCCCAGCACCTTGCCCCGGGGGCAATGCAGTCGCCGCCCGCCCAGACCCGGTTCCGGTTCACTGTGGAACTGCCATGCAAATCGGTCCGTGTTCATCGGGATCGAAAGCGCCGTGGGCATCTGTATGAACATGCTCTTGTCAGATCCGCCGAACTCCAGCAGCAGAACCCGGACATCCGGGTCTTCCGTGAGGCGGTTGGCCAGAACGCAACCGGCTGAACCTGCACCCACCACAATGTAGTCGTATTGTTCAGCCATGACTAACGGCACCTGCTTGATGGTTCATGATCGCAATGTATCAGGGTACGCCGGCAGATGCACCCTCTGACACCTTTTGCAGGATTGATGTCCATCGACTGTCAGTCAGGAAAAACGCAGGGACAGGCATGTCAGTCCTCCGTCCAGGGTTCCAGGCCCTCTGATTCTCCCTTTATGCCTGTATTTCGCAAGGGCGCTCTCCATGCCTGACACCTGATACCTCCCCTCTTCTCTGCAAGGCACCGGGCCGGGTCATGACTGCGAATCCTTCTTCCGGACCGCCACATCCTCGGGAAAGCATGAATCCGGGCATCCGGGCAATACCATGACCACGTCCCCCCATCGTTTCAAGCTGTTACCGGCAGACCAGGTGCTGCGCCTTCAGCAAGGTCGCATCAGGCGGGCCGAGATTCGCCTCCGTCAAACCCAGACCCGCGTCATCGCCCGGACGACGCAGGATCGCTTTTAGGCAGATCATCATGCAAGAAGCTTCTCCATGAATACGGACATCGGATCATTATCGGGGTAGTTGCCGAACGCACCACACCGGACATATCCGAGCTTCGCATACAGGGCAACCGCCTCCGGCTGCCGAATTCCGGTTTCGAGGAGAATCCTGTCGATGCCTGCCTTCCTTGCGTACCCTTCCAGACTTTTCACGATTTGTCCCGCAATCCCCCGCCCCCTGCTTCCAGGCACCACGTATACGCGCTTGATTTCCCCGTAATGGTCCACTGTGGAGCACTTCAAGGCCCCGATTCCGACCAGTTCGTCATCAATCCAGGCACCGACAAAGCAGACACTGCTCCGCTCCAGCATGTCGGGTGGGTCAAGATGATTCGATTCCGGAGGATACAGGGACTCCTGGTAGCGGTCGAGTTTCCCGATCAGATTCCGGGCCTGCGAATCCAGCGGACTGGTTCGGCGAATATCAACGCTGCCATGCATGTCCGACCGCTCTACAACCAGTCGTTCTCGAAAGGATATCCGGTCAGTGGTCGTGCACCATCTGAGGTGATCAGCACCTGTTCCTCAAGCTTGACCCCTTCCCCGCTGATCTCGGATCCGATGTATGACTCTACACACAAGGTCATGTTTTCCTCGATCACGCCCTCATAACCGGACAATTCGAGCTTGTCCCGGTGCTTGATGCTGGGATATTCATCAGCCAGCCCGACGCCGTGTATCAGGGAACTGTACTTGTTGCAGGAGAATTCCTCCGGAATTTCCCAGGCAGATCTCGAAACATCATGAAAGGTCATGCCCGGTTTCAGCATGGCCACATTGTGCTGTATCTGCTCGTGGGCGAAAGCGTATATTCGCCGCTGCTCATCGCCTGGCCGGTCACCGCATACCCAGCTTCTGGACATGTCGGCACAGTAACCGTACGGCCCGATCAGGTCCGTGTCGAAACTCACCATGTCACCCTCTTCGATACGGCGCATGGAACTCTCCCGAAACCACGGAAATGTGCGCGGTCCCGAGGATAGAAGACGGGTTTCGATCCACTCCCCGCCCATCACGATGTTGGTTTCATGGAGTTTCGCCCACAACGCATTTTCCGTGATCCCCGGTTCCAGGGCATTGCGCATGCTGGCGATTCCGGCCTCACAGACATTGATTGCCGCCTGCATCAGCCTGATTTCCTCGGGCGACTTGATGACCCGGGCCAGTTCCATGATTTCCAGCCCGTCATGGATGCTGATGCCGCGTTCCAGCAACGCCCGGCATCCGACATGAGAGAGACGATCGATTGCCAGACGTCGGTTGCCTCCGCCATGCAGCCTTACAAGATCCGTGATCGTATCGGCGAACTGCCCGGCCTTTTCCTCGCTTCGATCCCCTGCCGCAAAGAAATGATACGAGGTATGGACACGGTATTCATCGATAGTCGATATGCCATCGGCCAGATGCGGGTACTCTCCGTAGTCGAACAGGATCAAGGGGCCCTGGGTCGCGGCAAACACGCAACGCGTTTCATAGTGCGAGCACCAGATCTGCATATTCGTGGCATCACAGGCATAACGGCAGTTCACCTGGTCAAACAGCAGTATGCCGGCATAATCAAGTCTGGCGAGTTGTTCCCGGACGCGACCGAGTCGATACTGCCTTACCAGGTCCAGATCGATGGGGGCCTCGGTATACTCCATTGCCCCGTGCTGACGGGCGGCAATCCTGGAAGCAAGAAGGCTCATGGCATCCCGGGTCCGCCTGGTGCGACAGGAAACCTATCTGCCTTTCCAGACCGGTGTGCGCTTTTCGGCAAAAGCCTGCGCCCCTTCGCGCATGTCCTCACTGTTATAGAGTGTCTTGACAGTCGATATGGACTGGGTGTTAAGCATGTTCAGGGCATCCTGAAAGTCAAGGTTCTCGGCAACTCTGACGGTTTCCTTGATGGCAGCGAAAACCAGGGGCGGGCCTTCCGCAAGCAGGGTCGCTATTTCATGCGCCCGCTGAAGCAGCTGATCCCGGCTCACCAACTCGTTGACAAGCCCCCAGCGCGCAGCTTCCTGCGCATCCATCCAGCGACCGGTCAGAAGAAGTTCCATGGCTACATGATAAGGAATCCTCTTGGGCAACTTTATCGTCGCCGCATCAGCCAGGGTGCCGGCGTGGATTTCCGGCAATGCAAAGGTTGCATGCTCGGCGGCGACAACGATGTCCGCAGACAGCATCCACTCAAATCCACCACCGCAGGCTATCCCGTTGACAGCCGCGACAACCGGCTTGTTCAAACCGGCAAGTTCCTGTAGCCCCCCGAACCCGCCGACACCAAAATCGGTCGTCACGCTTTCCCCCTCGGCGGCAGCCTTCAGATCCCATCCGGCACAAAAAAACTTGTCGCCACCACCGGTAATTATCGCCACCCGCAATGACGGATCATCGCGGAAATCAGCGAACACCTGCCCCATCTTCCGACTGGTTGGTCCATCTATGGCATTGGCCTTCGGTCGGTCCAGAGTCACCTCCAGCACGTGTTTCCTGACAACAGCCCTTACTGATTCCGACATTAGTTTCTCCTGCGGGGGTTGTTCCGCCTCAGGGCGACCAGAGCGTCTGCTGCTATCGCACCGCAGCCCTGCGCCCGTACCAGAACCGGGTTGATCTCAACCTCGACAATATCCTGTCCGCGATCCTGAATCAATGCCGAGATACTCCGGATAATACCGACAACGGCATCGACATCGGCCTTTGCCCTGCCCCGAAAGCCATCCAGCAATGGCCAGGTGCCGAGCGACCGCAGTGCCGTGCGGATTTCCGTATCGGACACGGGGAAAAGCAGCAGGCGGGTATCGCTCACCAGTTCCACCAGAGTACCGCCGAAACCGACATTCAGGTAATGTCCGAACTGCTTGTCGTATCCCACTCCGATCACCAGTTCTGCAACGGTGTCCCTGATCATCTCCTCAATCAACAGGGCTCCGGAGATCTGTCTGATGCGATCGCACTCCCCGAAAAACCGGGAATCGTTTTCAACGCCGATTACCACGGCATTCTGGTCGGTCTTGTGAACCATGGTCGGGCAAAGCGCCTTGACTACCAGCGGGTAGCCCACGCGTCGGGCCACCTCCGTATCCGGTCTTTCGGTTATCCGCACGGCTGCGGGGACACGAATGCCGTATGACTTGAGCAAGGATTTCGACTCGTACTCGTCAAGCTGCATTACCCGCTCCGGTTCGACCGGTCTGCCCGGTCTCGACAGAACGGGCAAGTGGAAGGGGCCGTCCCACGCCATGCCTATCCTGCTCATGGCTTCAATTGCCGACAGGGCCTGATCCACACCATGCAGCGGCACGATGCCATTCGCAAGCAGGAGTTCGCGTATCGATTCATGATAGTTTTCCGAAAGACAGGTGACCGTGGCGCCTCTTGTATCGGTAATTCTGCAGGCATCGGCAAACGCCTGCACGGTGATCTTCCATTCATCCATGTCGCAGTCATTGACGAACGGAAAGTCGATGACCAGCAGCACCAAATCGTAATTCCCCTCCATCATCGCACGGAATGTCCGGTTCAGGCGCTGCCGGTCTCCCCAGATGAACGTGTGGTAATCCAGCGGATTGTCAATAGCGACGAATTCATTCAGGGTTTCCTGGAGCGAGAGACGGTGTTTGCCGGTAATCGCCGGAAATCTGATATCCCGACCAGTGGAGAGATCCGCCACCAGCGAGGCCTCACCGCCCGAGCAACTCATGGAAGCAATGCGATTACCGGGAAGCGGACCATGAACACAAGCCAGTTTCAGCGTCTCCAGAAGGATCTCCGGCGTATTGACGAGCCCGATTCCCAGACGTTCAAAGAGCGTCTTGTAGAGTCCGGACTCCCCGGCCATGGTTGCCGTATGGCTCATGGTGATACGTGCTCCGATATCCGACACCCCGGTTTTCAGCACGACAATCGGTATCTTCCTGCGGCGCGCTTCTTCTGCAAGCTCAATAAAGCGAGGCAGGTCGTTCAAGCCTTCGATATGCAGTCCGATAGCCCGGATACGAGGATTTTCAAGTGCTGCGTCGACAATCCCCTCGATGCCGAGCATCGCCTGGTTGCCGATGGTTATCAGCCAGGCAATCGGCAATCCGCGTTGCTGCAAGGTAAGATTGATGCCGATATTGCCGCTTGAGGAAACCAGTGCGACCCCCGATCCGGTACGGGTCAGCCCGTGCTGGTCAGGAAACAATGCCGCACCGAGCAAGGCATTGACGTAGCCATAGCAGTTGGGGCCGAGAACAGGCATGTTGCCCGCTGCCGCGCATAGCCGTCTCTGGCGTCCCGCACCATCTGCCCCCACTTCCTTGAAGCCGGAAGCCAGACAGACGGCGCCTCCGGCCCCGAGAGCATCCAGTTGCCTGACGACTTCAATCGTCGGCTCTGCCGGAATACCGACGAATGCCGCATCCGGCCCCTCGGGCAACTCCGACAGGCTTCCGAAACATGTAATGCCGGCCATTTGCGAACGCTTCGGATTGACCGCCCACATCGGGCCGGTGTATCCAAGCTTTCTGCATTGCATCAGCACGCGCTCGGATTCGTCCCCTCCGATAACGGCGATGGAACGGGGGTTCAGGAAACGAACCAGTCGCTCCGTCTCCACGGCTACTGCCCCCCGGACGCTTCCAGCGGACGCAGTATGGAGCGGGAAATGATGAGACGCTGGATTTCGCTGGTCCCTTCCCATATCCGTTCAACCCGCGCATCCCGCCATATCCGTTCAAGCGGCAGATCCGACATCAGCCCCATTCCACCGAAAATCTGTATGGCTTCATCAGCAATGTAGGCAAGGGCCTCGGTGGTGGAAAGCTTGGCTAGCGCAGCATCCATATCCGTCAGGTTGTTCTCATTGGCCCTGGCTCCTGCCTGGTAGGTGATGAGTTCCGCTGCGCGCAGCTTGAGGGCCATATCCGCCAACTTGAAACTGACTCCCTGAAACTTTCCTATCGTCTGGTTGAACTGGATACGGGTAGCAGCGTGCTGACTGGCCAGTTCGAATGCCCGGTCACACCTTCCAAGACAGATCGCGGCAACCTGAAGACGGGTATTCCCCAGCCAGTCGTTGGCGACCTCAAACCCCTGATCCACCGTACCCAGCACCTGCTCCTGAGAAACACGGCAGTTGTCGAACTCCAGAATGCAGTTGTGGTATCCGCGGTGAGATACGCTGTCGTATCCCTTGCGCACCACAAATCCGGGCGTACCCATGTCAACCAGAAATGCAGTGATTCTCTTGCGTGGCCCGCGTGGCGAGTCATCTACACCGGTTGCCGCAAACAGGATTACAAAATCCGCCACATCGGCGTGACTGATGAAATGCTTGGTACCATTGATGACGTAATCTCCGTTTCTTGCCTCTGCACGACAGGACATCGAACGCACATCCGATCCGGCGCCGGGTTCGGTCATGGCAAGGCAGTCAACCCTTTCCCCCCTGATGCAGGGTAGCAGGTATTTCTCACGCTGTTCCCCGACACAGGCCTGAAGGATATTGCTGGGCCGTCCAACCGTGTACTGCAAGGCGTAGCTTGCCCGCCCAAGTTCCCTGTCGAGCATGCACATGGACAGGGGATCAAGCCCGCCCCCGCCAAGATTTTCCGGCATGTTGGCCGCATAGAGTCCGGCGGCCAGGGAGCTTTCCATGATCCGATGACGCAATTCCCGGGGAACCGCCCCTGTGCGCTCGACCTCTTCCTCGTGCGGATAGAGTTCCTGCTCGACAAATCGCCGGGCAGTTTCGATCAGCATCAACTGTTCTTCAGTATGTTCGAAATCCATGAGCATTCCCACACAGATGTTTGAATGAACCCGGTCAATCCCGGGTCTTGCGCCCCGCCTCCGGCCCATGCGCCGGGCGATTTGTCAGGGCATGCGTGAGGGTCGGCAGACGGGGATTGTATCGCGGACAGGGTGAGGGATGCGACATCGGGGGATTCGCGATTCGGGTTGCCGGGGCAGGGGGGGGCGCCGACCTGTTTGCGTCAGACCGAAACACCGACATGCAGAACAGGCCGAAACGACCGGGAGGCAGCAGTCATGCCCCCCTCACTCACGCCGGGCCATCTGGCAAGATGTCGCAACTGGCATGATTCGGTAACGGTCAGGGGCGTGGCCGGGATCGGGGCCACTTCACTGCTCCTGGCCGGCGCCGTCGGCATCACCTCGATCGGAAGCCTTTATCCGACCGCCCTGCAGGCCGGAGATCCCGGACCGCCGGGACCACCGGCAGCACCTCTCCTCAGATCCTCCCGCCTGATCCCCCTGCCTGCCCGGCATGCCACGGCAACCAGCGCGCCGCGCCGCCGCACCAGGGCCCCGGGCCTACTCCCCCTCGAAGCTCGGCTTCCGCCTTTCACTGAATGCAAGAATCCCTTCCCGGCGGTCCCGGGTCGGTACCGTCCGGTTGTAGGCCTCGATCTCGAAGGCCAGCCCATCCGACAGCGACATCTGCAACCCGCGGCGTATCGACTGCTTGGCCTGCAGGACCGCCACCGGCGCATTGCCCGCAATCCGCCGCGCCACCTCCACCACCGCCGGCATCAGCTGCTCCCGCTCCACCACCGCATTCGCCAGTCCCCACTCCAGCGCCTCCGCCGCCGTGAACACACGACCGCTCAGGATCACCTCCTTTGCCCGGCGCTCCCCGATCGCGCGCGCCAGCGTCTGCGTCCCGCCGGCCCCCGGCATGATCCCCAGCCCGGTTTCCGGCAGCGCAAAACGCGCATGCTCGGCAACATAGATGAAATCCAGCAGGCAGGCGATTTCACAGCCGCCGCCATGGGCGGCCCCGTTGACCGCCCCGATGACCGGTACCGGACAGTCGAGAATCGCCCGCACCATGCGTTCATAGACCAGATGCTGCCTGTACCACTGCCTATCGCTCATCCCCTTGCGCTCCCTGAGATCCCCGCCGGCGCAAAACGCCCGGTCCCCTGCCCCGGTCAGTATGATGCACCGCGTCCCGTCACGATCCAGCGACAACTCCTCGAACAACTGGTACAGTTCCTGCGCCATCACGGTATTGAAGGCATTCGCGACCTCCGGACGGTTCAACGTGACGCACGGCACAAGCTCCAGTGCCTGTGCAAGTTCCAGGGTCGTGTATCGATGCTTCTTCATGAAAACCGGGGTCACCTGAACCGGACGGGAAATCCCTGGGAGAATTCTAGTGCAGACAACCGGTCGGATCAATCGGGCTGCCGACGCGACCCCTGCCGGAAGTCAAGCCCGGTGATGACGTCTGCTCCCCTGGCGGGACGGGATGTGCTCGCCAGTCTGCATCCAGTGCCTCCGCCACCGTGAACACACGACCGCTCCCATGAAATGACTGCTTCAGACAGGAGTCGCCCGATCCCGGAACCAGTGATGCCGACGTTCGAATGGGTAGCCCGGCAACGAAATCCGACGACGGGTTTCGCCGACGAAGAGCCCCTCGAAGGACAATGCGAGACCAGCCTCGTAGGCCGCAGCAACCGCATCCACGAAATCGCCTCCCGAACTGGAGACCGCAACTACCCGACGATCCGACGGCCGCCCCAAACCGGCCAGCACCATCGGCGGGCGGGCGCTGTCACCTGCTGTCCGGGCCTCAAGCCCCGTCTTCGTTCCGTCGCCCGGGCCGATCTCGACAATTACATCGGCCCCCTTCTCCGCCAGTGTCCCGATACAGGTGTCGAAGGCTTGCGTTTTGGTCACAGCATGCTGGCGCCAATGCGTCCCGTCTCGCAACTCGCCGGGCCCGAGCACATGGCCCGACACGCCGCTGATCATTGTCAGAGACGGCGGATTCACGGCGATCTCGACCGGTTGTCCGGCATCGGGATCGTCCAGGCTTGCCGCCAGAAGCAGGCCATCCTCCAGTCCGAACACGCGGGCGGCTTGTGCGGCCGCAAGCGCGCCGACTCCGTGACCGAGCACGATGCTCGGGCGCACACCAACGCTCGACCAGAGCGCCGTGAGTGCGCATTCGAGCGCGTAGGTCGCGGACCGTTCCCATTGCGGATGTGCTCGCTCCCCGTCCGGATCCGGCCGCTCGAACATTTCGTCCAGCAACGAGACACCGCATGCCTTGCGAAGCGCCTCCTCACAACGGTCGAGAATCCTCCGAACCACTGGCTCGCTCCCGTACAGCACCTCACCCATCCTGATCCATCGGTTTCCATGACTGGCATAGGTGAAAGCGATTGCTCCTGCTGGCCGCGTCGGGTCAGGTCCCCTGTCGGCCTCTGCAAGCTCCCGTAGCCCCCCGCGCAGCGACTCGCAATCGGTGAACACCACGGCCGCACGGCGGTCAAAATGATTCCGTCCCATGCCGGCGGTCCACGCCATGTCGGACAGCGCCGCATGGGACGCTACGTCTTCCGATGCAGACGCCGACTGTGAATCGTCAAGCCATGCAAGATACCGCCCTGCCAGTTTCCGGAGCGATGCATCGGACTTGCCGGAAAGCGGCAGGATTCGTCTTTCGCGAGCAGAAAGACCGTCAGGGCCAGGGCCGTCGTCCGCCTGCAACGACCCTGCAACGTCATCCATCGGCGGGACGCAGACCAGTCGCGCCGCGCCAGCTGGACCAGATCGGCGGTTTTCCGGGCCGCCGTATCCTTCCACCACGACATGCGCATTCGTTCCCGATATTCCGAAGGCACTGACCCCGGCCCGTGGCGGCCGGTTCGGCTGGCGTGGCCAGTCCGTGTTTTCCGATACCACACGCACCGGCAAGCTGTCCCAGTCCAGATGCGGACTCGGATCCTGGAAATGAAGGTGTTTCGGAATTACGCCGGAGTGCATGGCAAGGACCACCTTGATCAGCCCCGCAACCCCCGCCGCCGATTCCAGATGACCGACATTTGTCTTGACCGAACCGATCAGCAACGGGTGGTCCTGCTCACGTCCCCTGCCGTAAACCGCTGCCGCGGCCCGCACCTCGATCGGATCGCCCAGCTCCGATCCTGCGCCGTGGGCCTCCAGATAATCGACGTCGGAAGGATGAATACCTGCCTGGGACAGCGCTTCGTCGATCACCCGCTCCTGCGCGGATCCGTTCGGAACCGTCGGGCCCGCGCTCACCCCGTTCTGGTTGACCGCCGCTCCCCGGATCACGGCCCAGATACGATCGCCGTCGACCTCCGCCTCGCCAAGACGCTTGAGAACCACCATCCCGCAACCCTCGCTTCTCACGAAACCGTCCGCGGCAGCGTCGAACGTCTTGCACCGGCCCTGCCGGGACAGCATTCCCAGAGCCGCCATTTCACTGGTCAGCCCGGGCGAAAGAACCGCGTTGACACCGCCGACCAGGGCAAGGTCTATCTCTCCCTCCCGCAATCCCGCAACCGCCTGCTGCACCGTGACCAGCGATGCCGCACAGTTGAGCATTACCGGCATTGCCGGCCCTGCGAGTCCCAGCTTGAAGGCGATAGCGCCGACCGCCATGCTGCTTGCCGTACCGAGATAGTTGAGATCCTCTCCGCCCGCTGTCAGCATCAGATCGCGATACTCGCTGGTCGAGATGCCTGCATAAACCCCGGTTCGGCTACCCTTCAGCCCCTCCGGATCGATCCCTGCATCTTCGAGCGCCCGCCAACTCGTCTCCAGCAGAAGTCGTTGTTGCGGATCCATCATGCGGGCGCCAATCGGCGTCATGCCGAAGAAGCGCTCGTCGAAACGGCCGATCCCATCGACGAAACCGCCTTGCCTCGAGGCACCTTCTCCAGCTGCCGGATCGCCAAGGATCCCCGTCCAGGGGCCGCTGTCCGGTCGTGTGTTCGTCACCTCATCGCAACCAGCTTCAAGCTGGCGCCAGAATGCCGCGATATCCGGAGCACCAGGAAACCGGCACGCCATGCCGATTATCGCCACCCCATCGTCCCCGTTCCGTACCGGCGGTCGGGATCTCGGTTCGGGATCGGACCGAGGAGCGGATTCCGGTTCGGCTCCGCCGAGCACATCCACCAGATGGCGAGCGAGATCGGAGATGGTCGGGAAGTCGAATACGAGTGTATTCGGGGCCATGTAGCTATCGGCAAAGGCACGGTTGAGGCGATTCCGCAACTCGACCGCCATCAGGGAGTCCATTCCCATATCGAAGAACCCCACCGAGTCGTCCGGCGCCGACGGCAGCCTCAGCACTGCCTGTACCTCCCGTTGAAGGAAGGACACCAGAAGGTTCTCACGTCCCGCTATCGGCGTCGCGGAAAGCCGGGTCAGCAGGTCTTCCGATGAGGACGAATCCTCGTCATCGTCCGTAGCCACGGTGAGCAGGTCCGCCAGGATGGACGGCTGGCCTGCCAGGGAATCCCCGAATATCGGCCAATCCACTGCAGCCACAACCGCATTCGTCACATCCTGCCGCAACAGGCGCTCGAATGCCCTGAAGCCCTGCTCCGGGGTGAACCAGCCGGTGCCGGATGCTTCCCGCCGCCCGGCGATCCGCGCCCGTTGCTCCTCCGCCTCGCCCAGCTCCGACCATGCGCCCCAGGCAATGGCCTGCCCCGGCAGTCCCAGCGCGCGCCGGTGGGCGGCAAGCTGATCAAGAAAGGCGTTGGCCGCCGCATGGTTTGCCTGGCCCGGATTGCCCAGTATTCCCGCGACACTCGAGAACAGGACGAACATGTCCAGATCCCGACCCGCCGTCGCCCGGTGCAGGTGCCAGGCGCCCAGCATCTTCGGCCAGAGGACCGTTTCGAAGCTCTCCCAGGTCTGGTTGCCAAGGGCGGCATCCGACAGCACGCCGACACTGTGGATCACGCCGGCAAGCGGCGGCAGGGCTTCGTCAATCCGCGCCAGCATGGCATCAAGCGCATCCGTGTCCGTCACGTCGGCAAGCTCGACCTCGATCCCGAACCCTCGGGCGCGCAACGCCTCGATTGCCTTTCCTGCTGCCGCGTCCGGCGACCTGCGGCCGTTCAGCACGACTGTTCCGGCGCCGTGCTCGGCAAGCCATTCCGCAAGAGCGCTGCCGATGCCGCCCAGGCCGCCTGTCACCAGATAGGTACGGTCCTCGCGCAGCCGGCCCGTCTCGATCGGAGACATTGCAAGTACAATCTTGCCGATGTGTCGGGCGGCGCGCATGTAGTCCATCGCGGCGCTCGTCTCCGCGATGGGCCATCTGGTGTGCATGATTGGCGCAAGCTCACCGGCTGCAATCCGGGCCAGGATCCCCGCCAGGGCTGCCCCTGGTCGCGCCGGATCGTCTTGCTTCATCTGGTAGAGATCGAGGATCGAATAGGCGACATCGGGTCGAAGCGCAGCCATCTCGTCCTGGCTCAGGATGTCTCGTCTGGCGAGTTCCACAAAGCGTCCTCCTTGCGCGAGGCAGGCGAGACTCGCCTCGATGAAGCCCTCTCCCGTCAGACTGTTCAGCACCACGTCGATCCCGGTGCCATCCGTCGCGTCGAGAATTTCCCTGCCGAATGCGGTAGAGCGACTGTCGAACACATGCTCCACGCCGAGCGCACGCAGGTATGCCTGCTTGGAGGCGCTTGCCGTGGCGAACACCTCCGCACCCGCCACCTGCGCCAACTGGACCGCCGCAAGCCCCACGCCGCCCGCACCGGCATGGATCAGGATCCGATCACCCGCCTTCAGTCCGGCAAGCTCGCAGGACAGCACGCATGTCACGAACACCGAAGGAATCGTGGCGAGTGCGGTTGCCGACACACCCGGCGGTGCGAGCGCCACCAGTTCTTCGCGCGTCACCACCTCCGGTCCGAACGTGCCGAATGCAAAGCCGGCTACGCGATCACCTGCCGAGACGCCAGTTACATCGGCACCGGTTTCGACAATCCGGCCGCAAAATTCCTCCCCGAGCAGTCCCTCCTCAACCAGACCCATCGCCCGCAACATGTCGAGGAAATTGAGCCCGCAGGTTTCGACCGCAACGCGCACTTCCTTGGGTTCCAGACTGTGCACCGCCATCCGCCGCACCTGAAGGGATTCGATCGATCCTCCCTCATCGGGCGCCAGCAGCCAGTCCGTCTCTTCCGGCAGAGCGAGACGTTTCGTACCGGCCCCTGCCCGGACAAGTCGGGCCGACT
Organism: Gammaproteobacteria bacterium; assembly: GCA_022826305.1. GTDB lineage: Bacteria > Pseudomonadota > Gammaproteobacteria > Arenicellales > Poriferihabitantaceae > Poriferihabitans. Next base: position 17,537 of record JAJDVC010000082.1, read on the forward strand.
GGCGGCGTCCCTGGCGATACGCAATGTGGTTCTCGGAATCCGCGAACAGCAATTCCTTCGGGAGAACGGCCTGCGGTTCCGAAATCCCGGGATCCAGATCCAGCAACCGCAACTGCAACTGTGGAGCCTCCCGCGCCACCACCCTGCCCAGGCCCCAAAGGGTAGCGCCAGCCAGTTGCCCGTTCCGCTCGCGTTCCAGCACCTGCGCACCGCGGGTCACGAACCAGACGCCCTTCTCGGGCACGGCGTCCGCATCCGCGATACCCTGCACGAGCGCGAGTGCGCTTGCCGTCAACCGCCTCGTATCCGCCGCCATTTGTGCTGTCGTCGCATCAACCCCAGGACCGTCCCGTGCGACGAGATGCACGACGCCGGCGAGCGGCACATCCGCAGGCAGGTCTTCCATGAGCGTTCGCCAGGACTCGCGCCGTTCCATCTGGACCGCCGCCATGACAATTCCCGCTTCGGTCTCCCCCAGCGCACCTGATCCCTCCGGTTCGTCATCCGCCAGCACCACCATCTGGTTCTGCGCCACCAGTTGCTCCGCCAGCGCCAGCGCCGTACCCCCCCGGTCAGCCGCCAGCACCCAGACGCCCTCCGGCAGCATGATTTCAGCCGGCCCCTGCGCCACGATCACGCCACGATCCGGCAAGCCGGACACTTCCGAACTGTCGATGCCGACAACTTCGGATTCCGTGAACCCCGTATCGGAGAGCGCCTGACGCCACACGTCGGGCCCGGCGAGAGCGTGGCCTGTGCGGTAACGGTCGGCGAAGCGCCACCAGCCGTCCAGCTGTCCGAATATCAGGTCCATCCAGCCCCTGCCACGCTGGTTTTCCAGTGCCACCAGCAACCCCGAAGGGGCCAGGAGCACCCGGCAGTGGCCAAGCGTCTCATCCAGATGGCGCGTGGCGTGCAGCACGTTGGCTGCGATTACCAGATCGAAACCATGGGCCTCGAAGCCCTGGTCGATGGGATCCTTCTCGATATCGAGCACCCGGTAGTCGATCGAATCGCCCCCATCGCTGAAACGTGCTTCCGCATCTGCAAAGAAGCCGGCGGATATGTCGGTGTAGGTATAGTCGAACCGCCCGGACGGCAGCTCGGGCAGGATGTATTCAGTCGCCGAACCGATTCCGGCGCCTACCTCCAGCACGCGCAACCGGCGCCCCTCCGGCAATCCTTCCACCAGTTCCCGAAACACCTCTCCCAGCATGCGGTTCGCCGCCCGCCAGACCGGCGCCCGCCGATAGAGGGATCCGGCCTGTGGTTCCGTGTCGCCGAACAGCAGCGACAGCGGATCCTCTTCACCGCGAAGCACGGCGGGCAGGGCCCCTGCACATCGCCGGAACAGCCCTGCTTCATTGATGGCGTGCGGGAAGCGCCTGATCGTCTCGTCCAGAAACGCCTCGCGATCGCGCGGCATGCCATCCGGCAATGAGTCGTCTGCACCGATTGCCACCACAAAGCCATCGTCTTTCGCACGCAACACACCTGAACGGGCCAGAATCTCGAGTATCCGTCGAAACAGATGCGCATGCCCGGGCAGAACCTCGAGGCGTTCGCGCAACGCTTCCGGATCCACGGGTGAACCGGCCCTGCGCTCCCACCCCAGCGTTTCCAGGGCCGCGAGCGCATAGGACCATGACACCCGCTCCATTACCCCCTGCAGCTCGACTTCGTCCTGAACCTCGACTTCCTCATGAGCCAGATACCGGGAGAAGGACTGCGAGCGGGACGCCACGTACGACGGATTCGGGAGAAAGTCGGCCGGCAGCATGCCTGGTGGCAAGGCACGGTCACGCCATGTGATTTCGTAAAGCAGTTCGTCGATTCCTTCCGCGGCTGAAAGCAGGGCCGCCCGCGTGGCCCGCTTCACCGTGAACCCGTCCATTTCGGCGACGGGAGTCCCTTCGGGATCATAAATACCCAGATCCGCAGCCCAGACCTCGGGCAGTCCACCGCGCTCCGCATCCACTGCCGGGTTGTCCGGACCTTCCCTCAACCGCACGTGACAGAACAGCCGTTCCGGCAAACGGCCCGCAAGACATAACCGCTCCCACGCGAACGGGAGATAGGTGGTCCCATCTGCGTCACCGTCTGGATTGCGCGCTGCGCCGAAGACCTGGAAGCAGCCGTCAAGCACGAGCGGATGAATGTCGGGCAAACTGTCTTCCAGACCGACAGGAAGGACCACCTCGGCAACCGCCTCGCCCGGACCGGACCAAATCGCATTCACCGTACGGAAGGACGGGCCGAGATCAATCCCGACGGCAGCCTTGGCGCGGTAATAGGTCGCCAGATCGACCGGGGAGAGCCTCGCTTTCAGTTCATCGAGATCGATCGGCGAGGCCTTCAGCGCCGATCGGGAGTCCTCTGCCGGGATCCGGCCTTCCGCGTGGAGCGTCCAGCCGTCTTCGTTCTCGCTCCTGCTGAGAATGCGGACTCGGCGGAATGCGCCGTCTTCGGCATCGTTGATCAGAACCTGTACTTGACGACCCGGGTCAGCGGATCCCTCCTCTGCATCGCCATCGGGGAAGACCAGGGCGCCCTGCATCTGGAAGTCCTCGACGGTTGCCCCTTCCGCGCCCTCGGCAAAGGCAACCGATACGGCCATGGCGCCGTAAAGCGCACCCGGTGCGATCAGTCGACCGAACACCCGATGGTCGTTGAGCCACGCCGGGTCGGAGGGAAGGATTTCCGTGTCGAATGCGATCTCCCCGCTCGCGGATTCATGCCGTGCGCCCAGCAACGGGTGCCCGGTGCCCGGCCGGCGGCGCCTGGGCGCTTCGACCCAGTAGCGCTCGCGCTGGAAAGGATAGCCCGGCAACGCGATCCGGCGCCGCACCTCGCCGGCGAAGAGTCCGTCGAAGCGAACGGACAGCCCGGCCGCATAGGCCCCGGCGACAGCCTCCACGAAACCACCTCCGGAACCCGGGTCCGGCGGTTCTTCTCCTCTTGATGGTCGCAGGAGACTCGACATGATCGCCGGCTCGGCGATCCCCCCCGGCCACGCCATGGAGATCATCGGCCCGAGCACTGCGTGCGGACCGATCTCCACAACCGCATCCACGCCCAGTTCCGCCAGGGTCTCGACGCAGGCCCGGAACGCTACCGGTGCGCGCATCTGCCGGCGCCAGTACGCTGCGTCCAGAGCCTCGTCCGCACCGATCGTGCGCCCACCGAGATTGCTGACGAAGGGGAGCAGGGGCGATTTCAGCGCAAGTTGCGAGAGGGCTGTCTCCAGGTCGTCCAGCACCGGCTCAATCATGGCGCTGTGATAGGCGGGACTCCTGCGCAGCCGTGCGACCCGAATCCCTTCCGACTCCAGACGCTCAAGCAGAACCGCGACCTCGTTTGCAGGGCCGCTGATGGCCTGATGCGCTCCGTTGTCGGCGGCGATGCACAGGCCGATGCCCTGCGAAATCGCATTGTGTCGCTCCAGCGCCTCCACAACGCGGGCAGGCGGCGCGAATACCGCCGCCATCGCACCCTCACCGGGCAAGGCACCGACAAGCGCGCCACGCACCGCAGCGAGGCGCAAACCGTCCTCCAGGCCGAACACGCCTGCGGTGTGTGCAGCAGCGATCTCGCCGAGACTGTGTCCGAGCACCACATCCGGCTGGATATCGAGACTCGACCACAGCGCAGTGAGAGCGCATTCGAGCGCATAGATTGCCGGCTGCTTCCACTGTGGATCGTCCAGCTCTCCCGCAGCACGGGTTCGTCCGAACATGACGTCGAGCAACGAGGCATCACGCTCTTTCCGCAGCACATCGTCACATCGGTCCAGCACCGCACGGACCACCGGCTCGCTCTCGTAAAGCGCCGCACCCATGCCTGGCCACTGGCTGGCCTGTCCGGTATAGACGAAAGCCACGGTCGTCGCCTGACGCAATGCCGGCCTCTCCCCCGTTTCCGCGACTGCCCGCAAACCCTCGCGTAGCGACTCCGCGTCCCGGAATGTCACGCCTTCCCGATGGCCGAAGTGGCTCCGGCCAATGCCTGCCGACCAGGCCATGTCGGACAGCAGCGGACCAGATGCCGCACCTTCGGTCGCAAGCACCGCTTCCTGCTGGTCGAGCCATCCGAGATAGCGGCCCGCCAGATCGCGCCGCGCCGCGCCGGACTTTCCGGAGAGCGGGAGCAGGCGCATGGCGCGCGGAGAAAGCCCGTCTCCCGACTGCGGTGACGGGACGGGGATTGGCACTGAGACCGCGACCGGCCTTGGAGCACCGGTGATCCAATCGCTTCCATCGCGGCCCGACGCCGCGCCGTCCGGCGCAACGTATCCCTCCAGCACGATATGGGCGTTTGTCCCCGACCACCCGAACCCGCTCACGCCTGCCAGTGGCGGGCGGCGTTGACTGGCGGGCCATGGTGTCGGGGCGGATGTCACCTGCAACGGCAAACGCTCCCAGTCCATCTCGGGATTCGGGTTGTGGAAATGCAGGTGCCTGGGAACGGTTCCACGATTCATCGCCAGAATGGTCTTGATCAGTCCCGCGGCCCCCGCCGCCGATTCCAGATGGCCGATATTGGTCTTGACCGAGCCGATCAGCAACGGCCGGTCCGACTTGCGCCCACGCCCGTAGACCGCCGCCGTTGCGTCGATCTCGATCGGGTCGCCCACCTCCGTTCCGGTCCCGTGAGCTTCCAGATAGTCGATATCCGATGGATCGACCCCCGCCCGCCCGAGAGCCGCCTCGATCACGCGTTCCTGCGCCGCTCCGTTCGGAACCGTCAGGCCCTGGCTCGCCCCGTCCTGATTGAGTGCCGAACCCCGAATCACGCTCCAGATGCGATCACCGTCGGCCTCCGCATCGGAGAGCCGCTTCAGGACCAGGATTCCGCAACCTTCGCCCCTGACGTACCCGTTGGCCGAGGCGTCGAAGGTCTTGCACTGGCCGTCCGGCGACAGCATTCCCGCATTGGCCCGGAATTCCAGAAGCCGGCCGGAAAGAATGATGTTCACTCCCCCCGCAAGTGCGAGGTCCGTGTCGCCCCGCTGCAGACCAGCAACCGCCTGATGCGTCGCAACCAACGATGACGAACAGGCAGTGTCTACCGCCATTGCCGGCCCACCGAGGTTCAACGCATAGGCGACCCGACCTATCGCCGTATTGAGCGAGGTGCCGGTGACCGCATAAAGGCTCGCGGCGGGTTCGGCGGGACCTGCATTCTCCCTGGCCTCCAGAATCAGTCCCCGGTAATCGTTGTTGCTGATGCCCGCATAGACGCCGGCACGGCTGTCTTTCAGTCCGTCGGGATCGATGCCCGCATCTTCAAGAGCACGCCAGCAGGTCTCCAGAATCAGGCGTTGCTGCGGGTCCAGCAATTGCGCCTCGACTGGCGAAATCCGAAAGAAGGCCGCATCGAACTGATCGATCTCATCAAGATAGGCGCCGAAGCGGCAGGCCTCGACCTGTCCGGTGTCTTCCGGGAACAAGGCGCCGACCCGGCCGATGCCGGACCCCGGAACGCCTTCCCGTACCGCGTTCCCGCCGGATTCCAGCAAGCGCCAGAAAGCGCAGAGGTCGTCCGCGCCAGGGAATCGGCAGGCCATGCCCACGATTGCGATCGGCTCACCACCGGCAGGCCTGCCTGCCTTTTCGTCGGTGCCGATCGAATGAGTCTCGGAAGCGTCTGCGGACATGTCCTGATTCATCATTCGGGTACCACTTTCTCCATTCGACAGTTATCCGGATTGTGCATGACTATCGCTCGGTGATCCCGGAACTGGATTATACACGGAAGACGGAAGGATCGTGAATCCTGGCCGTGATCCGGGCTTGCACATCCGCCGACAGCTTCCGGCCGGGCAGCATGGCGCCATGTCGGGCAGCTTCACGCCGAAAGTCGAACAAGGAAGAACCCCGGATACGCATCCATGGCCCCGACCTCGCCAACAGGCAACTCTGTCGGAGCGGCAATACCTGCACAATCCATCATGATGTCCACGCCGCTGAATTTCCCGACATGGGCTTCAGGGGTTTCCCGCACATGAACCTCCTGGCAGCATCCGCTATCGAGCGCAGTGTCTCGGGATACGCAGTACCGGACTGCCGTCGTATCGACATCCACGATGTGTACGCAGCCCCAGCCTGCAGGAATCCCTCCTGCTGTCGCAATACCGATTCATCGGGCTCCCGCCGTTATCAATGCGGTTCTTCCGGAAAAGCTCAAGGCCGTTTCCGCACGATGCCGACATGACGACCCGCATTCTCCGGCCTCGCCAGCCTGCTGTGTCCGGCATGAATTTCCCTTAATCGCGACATCACCGGTTCACGCACCGGAAATGCACGCGATTCACGCGTACTTACGTGCAACAGCATCTGTTCACCGGTTGCCATCAGACCACCATCCCGGGTCCGGTACATGGAATGAAATACATGCAGTCGTTTTTCATCAAGATCCAGTATCTGCGTTGTGAAGTGGAATCGCTCTCCTGCGACTGCCTCGCTGACATTGACGAGATGCGTTTCCACCGTGAAATAGCTGTACCCGCTTTCATGATAAGCCTCGTCAATCCCAACCAGTCGGAAGAGCGCATCAGAAGCATCGCCCATCGCTCGCAGGTAGCTGCTCTCCGTCATGTGCCGATTGTAGTCGACCCATTCCGGGGGAACAGCGCCCGAGTGCATGCAAAGCGGCTGATCCATGTCCGGAGAATCGCTGCCGCAGGCATCCGGATCGTGAGAGATGCGATACAGCTTTTCCTCATAGGCCGCCAGAACCTTTCCTGCCGCATTGTCATTGACCCGCAATCCCTGCAGCACCGCCACGATCGAATCGTCACGCATCTGTTCAAGTTCGGTGATTGTCCGGCCAGCCGCCTGATCATCCGATTGCAGGATGATCTTGTCCAGCAACTCATCGGTCAGATCAGGCCCGTCGAAACGGGTCCACGGCCACTTGAGAGAGGGACCGAATTGTGACATGAAGTGCCGCATGCCGCCCTCTCCGCCAGCGATACGAAAGGTCAGGAAGGATCCCATGAAGGCCCAACGGAGTCCGGGGCCGTAGGCGATCGCCTGGTCAAGTTCGTCTGCTGTCGCCACATCATCCCGCAACAGGTACAACGACTCCCTCCACAGGGCTTCCATCAGGCGATCTGAAAGAAATGCCGCGATTTCCTTCCTCAGCACCAGCGGGTGCATGCCTATGTCTCGGTAGAATTCGCCGGCCCGCGTCCGGGTTTCGGCTGACGTCTGCCTGCCACCGACAATTTCCACCAGCGGAATGAGGTATACGGGATTGAATGGATGACCGACGATCAGTCTCTCCGGATACTGCATTCCCTCTTGCATCGTGCTCGGCAGCAATCCCGAAGAAGAGGAGGCGATGATCGCTTCAGGACGCGCATGCCGGGAGATTTCCTGCATGAGAAGCCGCTTGACCCCGATTTCTTCCGGACCGCTTTCCTGCACGAAATCCGCATGGAGAACCGCTTCCTCGACCGAATCCGCCAGCGTTAGGGTTCCTCGCACACTGACCGGAGCCAGTGTCATGCGCCGATAGGCGCGCAATGCATTGTCCAGCACGCGTGAAATGCGCTGACCGATGTCCGGCGCCGGATCGTACAGCGCAACATCCTTGCCGTTGATCAGCAGCCGCGCCGCCCAGGCAGACCCGATGACCCCGCCGCCGATCAGGCCGACCGTGCGTATTTCAGCCATCCCGGGTTATCCGCGCCTTGTCAGCTTGAGCCTGTCCCTGACTGCGTCGGGACCAAGTATGTTGACGTTCATGGCCGAGAGAATGGTTACCGCGCGTTCGACCAGTTGGGCATTTGTGGCATGAACGCCCCTGGACAGATAGAGATTATCCTCGAGACCGACCCGCACATTGCCCCCGGCAAGTACTGCCATTGCGACATAGGGCAATTCATTTCTACCGATTGAAAACGCGGAGAACACGGAACCCGGCGGCAACGCATGAACCATCGACATCAGGGTGGTCGGATCGTCCGGTGCTCCATACGGTATCCCCATGCACAGCTGTATCATGACCGGATCATCTATCAGACCCTCCCGGATCAGTTCCTTGACGAACACCAGGTGCCCGGTATCGAAGACCTCCAGTTCGGGCCGGACACCGAGTTCCCGAACACGGCGGGCCATGGTCTTGAGCATGCCGGGCGTGTTGGTCATCACGTAATCGCTTTCGGCAAAATTCATGGTGCCGCAATCCAGTGTGCAGATTTCCGGAAGACACTGCTCGACATGCGCCAGACGCTCCAGGGGTCCGGCCATGTCGGTACCGTCCGGATCAAGCGGCAGGGGGTTTTCTCCCTTGCCAAGGACCATGTCTCCGCCCATGCCGGCCGTCGTATTGATCACCACATCGACACTGCTGTCACGGATCCGCTCAACCACTTCTGCAAAGTACGCGGGGTTCCGGGAGGGCGCACCAGTCTGCGGGTCCCGGACATGTATATGCGCTATGGCGGCCCCGGCCCGTGCCGCCTCGATCGCCGCATTGGCAATCTCTTCAGGAGTTTTGGGAATGGCCGGGTGTTTCCCGACAGTGTTTCCGGCACCGGTGACGGCACAGGTGATAAATGCGTTGAAGTTCACTTCAGACCCTCGCTGATAGAGCAGGACGGATAGAAAGCTACTCCTCTTGAGGATTGCATGCAAGCACCAATTCGATGAATCGGAATCCGGCAGATTGTCCAGCCCTGGAACAGCATGTACTGCGACGGAGTCCTGAAAATCGGCATCACGGGGCGGCATTCCCGGCCTGTGCCCTTGCCCGACTCGCCCGGTAGCCTGGCACCAGCACGAGTAATCCCGCAAGTACGAGAAGTCCCAGGGTCATCGGCCGCTCAAGAATGAATCCGACACCATCATACAGCTGCATCGAGCGGGCAAAATTGTTCTCCAGCATGGATCCCAGGATGAACCCGATAAGCGCTGGCGCAAGCGGATAGCCTGCAAACCTCAGTATGGTCGCAATGATCCCCATCATGATCAGGATCAGCAGTTCGGTGGCATTGTTCTGCCCGATGTAGGCTCCCATCAGGGTGAAGAACAGTATGAATGGAATCAGGTAATTGCGCGGAACGGACAGGATTCTTGCAATGTAGGGGATCAATGGCAGGTTGAGTATCAACAGAATCAGGTTGCCGATATACATCGATATGATAACGGCCCAGAAGACGGAAGGATTATCGATCATCAGGCGCGGACCGGGTGATACACTCAGGGCTATCAGTGCTCCGAGCAGAATGGCTGTCGTCCCTGAGCCGGGTATCCCCAGGGTCAGGAGAGGAACGAAAGAGCCTGTACACGCAGCGTTGTTGGCGCTTTCCGGAGCGGCGAGACCCTTGATCGAGCCTTTCCCGAATTCCGCCTTTTCCTCCTTGTCGGCGATGTTCCGCTCCACCGCATAACCCAGGAACGATGCAATGGTCGCCCCGGCCCCGGGAAGCACGCCGATCAGGAATCCCTGCAGAGACTGTCGGCCGACGACGGGCACGATTGACCTGACCTCGTTACGGGAGATTTTCAGGTTCCTTATGGCGTTCGTGTCACTGCACCCCTGCCCTGATCGTCCCGGATCCAGGATCAGGAAAATCGTTTCCGGCAATGCGAACATTGCCATGGCCAGGGTAATGAATCCGAAACCGGTCTGAAGATCACGGATCCCCATCGTGAACCGGGGAAGATTGAACAGGACACCCTCGCCCACGGTTGCCATGATCAAGCCGAGCACGGTCATCATCAATGCCTTGCCGATCTGTCCTGATCCGGCAAAGGCCGCAATAGCCGACAGGCCAACCACCATCAATGCAAAATATTCAGCCGAATGAAACAGAAGCGCCACGTTCGCAAGCATGGGGGCGAATGCCATGAGCAGTATTGCACCGATCGTCCCGCCGGCAAAGGAGGAGATCGCTGCAACGGTCAATGCCTTGCCGGCTTTTCCGGCCCTCGCCATGGGATAGCCGTCAAAACTTGAAGCTACTGTCGATGCGACGCCGGGGGCATTGATCAGGATGGACGACGTGGACCCCCCGAAAATGGCCCCGTAGTAGACACCGGCAAGCAGGATCAGCGCTGCAGCAGGATCTCCGATACTGATGGCCACCGGTATCATGATGGCAATGATGGACATCGGTCCAAGACCAGGAAGCATGCCGATGAAGGTGCCGACAAGACAACCTGCAACCACCATGAGCAGGTTGGTCAGGGAAAGCACCGTACCAAGGCCGATCAGGATTCCCTCAAGCATCAGGCCGCCTCAGGACAGGAATGCGGGTAGCGGCCGCATGAAGATGCCCAGCACCTGATCAACCAGATACCAGATGAACACGCTTGCAATTGACGCAATTGCGCTCATGATGATCCAGCGCCTCTCTCCAAGTATTGCCGAACCGGTCATCAGGAAAAGAACGGTTGATACAATGAATCCGGCCGGACGCAGCATGACCGCATACACCGCCATCAGGGACAGGAGGGCCAATGCCTGCCCGATCCTGTACTCCGTCAGCTTTCGATAATTGATCTCGGCCGATTCGGCCGTGTGGTCGGATTTCTCGATCCCCAGCAGAACGGATGTTCCCACGAGCACGCCCAGTACACTCAATACCTTGGGAAAGGTGCTGGGCCAGATCGGATTCAACTGCATGAAAGGCGGCAGTCCCTGATCCATCGTGATGAATGCCGTGTGCCCATAGACAAGGCAGAGCAGTACAAACACCAGAGCGATGTAGCGATCAAGCGACATCGATTCGATACAGCCATGCCCCGCACGCCCGGCATCCCGGGCATGCGGGACCGCCATTCATGACCTGTCTTAAAGAAAACCCAGCTTGCGCATCAGATCGCCGATGATCTGTTCCTGATTTTCCAGAAACGCACGGAAGTCATCGCCTGAATTATGGATATTGACCCAGCCGTTGCGAGACCGAACCGCTTCCCATTCCGGGGTTTCATACATCCTGGCGAGAACATCCTGATACTGTACCAGCCTGTCTGCCGGCAGACCCGGGGCACCAAAGAAGCCGCGCCAGTTCACAAAGGTGACATCAATCCCCTGTTCAGTCACGGTCGGCGCATCAGGGAAGGAATCAACGCGTTCCCGGGAGGTCACGCCGATAATCCTGACCTCACCTGCGTTGGCCAGGTCAATTGCCTCGGAAAACCCGGTGCTGAGTGCCGATATCTCGCCTGAGAGCAGTGCGGCCATGGCTTTCCCGCCCGCATCATACGGCACGTATTTCAGCATGGCCGGATCCTCGCCCGCAGCCTGGAAAACCATGGCCGGAACCAGATGATCCATGCTTCCGGGAACCGAACCGCCACCGATCGCCGTCCCCCTGGGATCAGACCGATAGGCATCCAGCAGATCGCTCATGGACTGAATGGGGCTGTCCTTCCCGACAACGAATGCGGCGTAATCGCCAATGGTCCCGGCAACCAGTGTCAGGTCCCTGAAGTTGTGCGGGAAGATACCGGTAAGCGATCGAATCACGATTGGCGTGGAGTTGACCATCAGTGTGCCGTAATTGCTTTCCGCATTCTCGATCATGTAGCCTATCGCCTTGCCGCCCCCGCCGCCTGACATGTTCTCGTAAGTGGCATTTCCGACCAGTCCGGCACTGGTCAGAGCCTCGCCGGTTCCGCGTGCGGTACCGTCCCAGCCTCCTCCCGCACCTCCCGGTATCAGGAAATGAACACTATCCAGAAGTGGTTCGGCATTCGATGTTGTCGACACTCCGAAATATAGCGGCACTGCAACGACTGCAACGACTGCAATCACGAGGTGTCTGAAGCAACTGGTTTTCATCATGGCTGTCTCCTGTAAAATGATAATGATACTGCTGACTGATGTCTCGTCCGGTCGGGAAAGTATACCGCATCCTCTGCAGCATCCATCTCAATATGCCTCATGCATGAGTGGCAGATTGAAGTTGATCGCATTGCAGGTCGGCAATCCTCCGTCATCGCCTCCAGATGTCGGCAGATTGCGACAATGACCTGTCCGGCCGCAAGCCGGGGGGAACCGAACCATGTGCCTGCAGATTTTCTCGTCAATCGGCAACCTGATGCAACGTCATACATGAGAGGTCGCTGACTGGCAGGCCTCACGTGACCGCATCCAGTCCAGGATGGATTGGCAGTTCACTGCCGAGGATGCGCGTCTGGATCTGCAACACCCCTATCCGACACTTGAGGCATGACGTTACACTAGTTTCCCGTGACCCGTGCATCCGGTACCGGATATCCCAGAAAATCCTGTGTCGGATATGCCTGATGGCAGGCATGACAAAATCCCTTGCCGTCAACCTTGAGGACCTTGCCGTTGGGTTTGACGCCGCTGTATATCCAGCCGCCGGTTTCTCCTGCCGTGTCCCCGGCCTTGGTCATGATCAGCAATGGCCCCCGCTTGATTTTCCCATTGGACCGGATCGTGAAGTTCTCCTTGGCGATAACGGTTCCAACCGGCATCTGGGAACCATCACTGGAAAACCTGATGTAGTCCGCATATCCCGTGTCGTTGACATAGGTCATCAGGTATTGGCCGCTGTGCACGCCGGGAGCTACCGGGCGCAACGATGCAGCCTGCCAATCCCCGTAGGCCGCACCCACTTCATGTCCTTTCTTTCCATAAGCCTGTACAAGCTTGGGATGAAGGCAGTTGTACAAGGCAGTCATTTCTTCAGCACTGAGCTCGGCACCAGCCTTGCCGGCAACACACTTGGCCGCCGACACCTGATGAGAAACCAGCATCGCGATCAGCATCGTCAGCAACAAAGTCAATGGGCTTTTCATGGTGTTTTCCTCGTTGGTTCATAGGCGCGAATCTGCAATCGACATGGAGCTTGCCGAGAAAGCGCCGGTATCGAAACCCGCATACAGCACTCGGACAGGGGTGCTCTCATGGAAATCCTGCGACACACCGGATTTGCAAATTTCACGAACAGGACGGTTTTACCGGGAATGGCGCTTCACTGCAACAGGATGTCTTCAGGAAAGTACAAATCCGGTTGGCAAGTCAATCCAGATGAGAGCGTATCCAGCCATCCACATCACCTATGGAATCTCCTCCAGCCAGATATTGATCAATGATCTCCGTCATCCGGGCAAAGTCGAACGACTCATAGTGTCCTGCATGTATTCGCTTCACTGGCAGTTCACGCAGTCGTGACAGACTGTCCCTGTAGTCTCCAGTGTCGGAATGATAGGCACTGTCGTAAAGATCTCCGTCATATATTGCGTCACCGGAAAAAAGAATGCCGGAGCGATTTTCCCACAAGGCGATCGACCCTGGAGAATGACCCGGCAGATGCAGCACCTGAAACACCCGATCACCCAAATCCACCACATCCCCCTCGTCAAGGTATCCGGTCAGCGGGGCTGGCCGTACGACGTACTCCTCATGCCGGAACCCGGCGTATGGCAAGGCCTCAAAGGTTTCGGCACGTACAAAGCTTTCCATCGATGTATTGTAACGGGTAGGCTCCGTGTATACCGACCGCTCCAGCCGATGTCCGAGCCGACATTCGAATTCGTGAGCCCCGCCCATATGGTCAAAATGGCAGTGTGTGGAAATGCATTTTACCGGCCTTTCTGCCAGCTGGACAATTTCCTGTTTCAAGGACCCCAGTCCCATGCCCGAATCAATCAGCAAGTCATGGTTCCGCCCACGGATGTGCCAGATATTGCATCGAAGCCACCTTGCAACATGAATCTCGGTAATCAGGCTGATCCCATCTTCAATGTTCTGCAGACGAAACCACCTGTCGGCAACCATGTTCAACCTTCATGTCCCGGGTGCAATGATTGTCTCATCCGCTGTCTAGGAACGGCTGTTCATCGCCTGCAACACGATTGTCCTGTTGATCTCACCGCACAGTTCCCCATCTTCGTCTACCACACAACACGCACCCTCACAGGAGGAAACGACATCAATGAGAGAATCCAGTTTGGCGTTCTTGCTGACAACGGGCGCTCCGCACGAAAGTGTCACGGTAGTCGGCTCAATCATGACCTTGCCTACACTGAGAACCTTGTATCGGGGCACATCCTCGGTGAACTCCTGAACATACCCGTCGGCAGGTGTCGCAACAATCTCCTCCGGGGTGCCGATCTGGGAAGTTTCCCCATCTTTCATGATGGCGATATGGTCCCCCATCTTGATCGCTTCAAGAAAATCGTGCGTGATGAACACCATGGTCTTGTGCACCTTTTCCTGCAAGGCAAGCAGTTCGTCCTGCATCTCCCTTCGGATCAGCGGATCCAGTGCGCTGAACGGTTCGTCGAAGATCAGTATTTCCGGATCCACCGCCATGGCGCGCGCCAAACCGACCCGTTGCTGCATCCCGCCGGAAAGCTCTCTGGGATAATTGTTTTCCCACCCACCCAGTCCCACCATCTCGAGAACTTCCATGGCCTTGTCCATCCTGGGCTGCTTGGCCAGTCCACGGATTTCCAGCCCGAATGCGACATTCTCGACAATTTTTCTATGCGGAAACAAACCGAAGTGCTGAAATACCATGCTCATCCTGTGCCGTCGTAATTCTATCAGTTCGGAATCGGACATCTTCATGATGTCAACATCGTCAATGATGATCTCACCGGCTGTCGGTTCGATCAGGCGGGACAGACAACGCACCAGGGTTGACTTGCCGCTGCCGGACAGCCCCATGACCACGAAGGTTTCGCCATGCTCGACACTGAACGACATGTCCCGTACCCCGATGACATGACCCGTCTGCTCCTGCACCTCCGCCCGAGTAAGCGAGTGATCAAGCCCTTCAAGAATTCTGTGCGGATTCGCCCCGAAAATCTTCCAGATGTTCCTGCATGCGACTTTGGCAGAATTGATCATTGGCGGTTTATCGAACTGGATGCGGAACCTTGAGGAACGTGGAAACGATACCGGGGCAGCCTTTCTTCTGTTTCAGATGGTTCTTGTGATTCTGCCCCCAAAAGCCGACCGAGGCAATCAAAAAAGCATCCGACAATGGAGACGATTATCGGGAGACAATGCGAATCAATCATCATCGGGAGGCAACCTGATCCGGGAGGGCCATGCAGGCTCGATCCGGATTCGTGATCACGAATCATGAAGCCTCCTGAATCAATAAGGAAAACCCCGCAGATGCGGGGTTTTCCTGTCAGGCGATAAGCGAATACATGGATCAGGGCAACCAGGGTCTCCAGATGTCCTCGTTTGCAGCAAGCCACTCGGAGACCACTTCGTCAATATCCCGCCCCTCAACGTCGACGGCCAGAACCATCTTTGCCTGCTCGCCATTGGTCAGATTCATATTGCCAAGCAATGCGGAAGCTTCAGGATGTTCCTGGGCAAACACCGGATTGCCGTAATTGAAGGTGACATCCTCGGCCCAGCCGGTTGCCGGCCATTTTTCAGGATCATGCGCCGGCAGTTCAATCGCCACCAGATCAAGCTTTGCGTGAATCCAGTGCGGCTCCCAGGCATATAACAGGAAGGGCTCCTTCCTGTCGTAGGCGCCCTGAGCCTCTGCCCAGGCAGCCGTTTCGGTGCCAAGCTCAACGGCTACGAAATCCACTCCGAGCAGATCAAGCCGTTTCTGGTCATCACATTCCCAGGCAGGAGTCGGACAGGCTATCAGTCGCCCCTTATCCCCGGTTTCCAGCGTCGCAAAATGCTCCTTGTACTTGTTGAGTTCCTTGTAGGACTTCAGGTCCGGAGCCACTTCCTCAATGAAGTAGCGGGGCACATAGTAGGTGGATACGCCTATAATCCCGACCGGGCCGAGATATGCCACCGAGCCGTCTCCACCGAACTCCTTGATCATGATGTCCTTGGAACTGCTGTAGGAAGGCCAGCTTTCACATGCGTAGTCCAGGTCTCCGGCAGCGATCGCCTCATAAACCCCCGCACCGGATGGCATGGTAATGGCCTTGACATTGTAATCCAGCTCATTCTCCAGGATCAGTTGTGCCACCTTACAGGTCACTGCGCCACCCGTCCAGTCAGGTATCGGGGAAGACAGGCGTCCTGATGCCTCGGCAATCGAGGCGGTGCTCAGCAGGACGGCCGCACTGACCCCGCCAATGAGCGTTTGTGTTGATTTTGAAAGATTCATTCTTGGACCCCCTGTATCAGGATTTGACGAAACAGTATCGGTTGTCAAATATAATGTTACATCATTTGTTATGCAACCTGTTGAAGGGTCCAGGGCTATTTGCGGACTGGCAGGCCCCGGGAAGCTCGCGCATTGCATGCTCGGCGCCTGCTTCCTGCACGGCACGACCTGCCAGGGTTCGGCAACTTCGCTTGTCCGCCGAAATGCCGGAGACATTTCCCGCAGCAAGATGCCTGTCGGCAGGAAGGAGTTGCTACAAGCCCAGGGCCTTGCGCTGTGTCCTGGTCCATGCCTGGCTGAGCCTGTCCAGGATAATCGCCAGCAGGACTATGCCGGTGCCGGCGGCAAGCCCATATCCCGTGTCGGAAATGTTCAGCGCATTGAATACATCCCGTCCAAGCCCACCTCCCCCAATCAGTGGTGTGACCACCTGCATCGCCAGTGCCATCATGACAGCCTGATTCAGACCGAGCATGATGCTTGGCAGGGCCATGGGAAATTTCACCTTTCCCAATGTCTGCATGCCAGTGGACCCGAACGAGGAGGCCACCTCGGTGTAGGTTACCGGTATCTGGGAGATGCCAAGCGTAGTGAGACGTATGACAGGCGGCATCGCATATACTACCGTGGCAATTACTGCCGAAACGATGTTGCCGCCGAAAAACATCAACACGGGAATGAGATAGACAAAGCTCGGCAATGTCTGCATCGCATCAAGGATTGGCCGCAGGAACATGTCGAATCGCCTGCTGTGCGCTGCCAGGACTCCTATCGGCAATCCGAACGCAAAACACACGAATACGGAAACCAGTACCGAAGAAAGCGTCAGCATGGCCTCGGTCCATAGATCACAGGCTCCGATGAACATCAGCAGGGTAATGCATGTGATGCCGAAGTTTCGACCGACCGATATCCAGCCGACGAGCCCCAGCACAATCACCACGACATACCAGGGAATATGGGTCAGGTAGATGTTGAGCGGGTTCAGAAGACCAAGATAAATCACTGCACGCAGACCCTTGGTAAACGCGATGAAAGTCGGATTGCTGCTGAGCCATTTCACGCCAGCGTCAACTGGTTCACGAAAGGAAAACGTCAGGGCTTCGGGGAATCCTCCGATTCGGAATCCGAAACGGTCAATCAGCAGAATGGCGGTCAGCACGATAATGCTTCCAAACAGGAACTTGTGGCTGCTGATGAAATTGCGTACGGATTCGGAGCGGGAATCGCCTGTCACCCGCACAACCATCGCCAGACCATGGGCAAGCCTGTCAACGCACCATCCGAAACATGCGGCACAGGCTTTCCAGACGAGACTGATCGGCCGCTCGACGGCAGTGGCCCAGGAATGAACCTCCCATGACTGGGGGAGAAGGTGGAAACGCATCGAACTGGCAGGCAGCGGAATCTTCTGGCGGTTGCTTATGGCCATGCTCAGACGATCAAAGATGATCGCCATGAACACAATGCATATCCCCCCTTCCAGGGACCAGCCCACCTTGAGCTTGTAGATTGCCTTCCACACCTCCGAACCCAGCCCCTCGGCGCCTATGAATGTAGCGAGTATCACCAGCCCCAGAGCCATCATGATCGTCTGGTTGATTCCCATCATGATACTGGGCAGGGACATCGGTATCTGCAGCTTGAACAGTATCTGAAGGCGGGTTGCGCCAAAGGAGCGTGCTGCTTCCAGTGTTTCCGGAGATATCTGCCGGATACCCAGATTTGTCAGGCGAACGACAGGCGGAAGCGCATAAATCATCGTTGCGAGAATTGCCGGCGGCCCGCCGATGCCGAAGAAGAACACGGCAGGAAGCAGGTAGACAAAGGCAGGCATGGTCTGCATGGTGTCCAGTACCGGCTTGAGAACAAGTTCGAAACGATCACTCTGGGAGCACAGTATGCCGAGCGTAACGCCCAGGGCAATCGACAGAATCACCGCCATGCCCATGAGCGCCAGCGTTTGCATGGAAGCTTCCCACATCCCCACTCCGCCCCAGAACAGGCCGCCCGCGACGGTCAGCAGCGCCAGCGGCAACCCCCCGAAGTAAAGCGCCGGAAGCACCAGAAGCATCAGGATGAAGAGCCAGGGAGAATCGAGCAGGAAATCCTCCACGAAATACAGGGCAGTCTCGATTTCCCCGGCGATCATCCGCGTGAACCATCGATAGTTTTCCTTGAGCCAGATTTCCGCCTGGTTGACCCACTCTGCGAAAGTGAATGGGTCCGAAATAGATCTTGGCAGTTCCGTGACTTCCTCTGCGCTTCGAACCAGCAACAGCGAAACGAGGAATCCCGCAAGAATCAGGGCGAACAAGCCCAGACGCCTTGCATCCTTGCCTGCGAACCATGGATTGTCACCAGAAAAATCAGGATTCATGGGATCGAGGCAGTCCCGGATCGGCAGAGATGACCGCAAGGGCTTTCGTGATGCGACATAGCCTGTATTGTGCGTGCCAGACGGTCGTCCGGTCAATCGGATTTGTCCGGACAAGACTCATGAAGCGGCGTTCTCGTTCATGCCCCGACAGGACTGGTTGCGGATAGCCGGCACCGAATATCAACCTGATTGCCGCGTCCGGCACTCTTGAGTCATACAATATCCGGTTCCTGGCAAGGATCAGAACATTGACCGCTGGACAACCCAACCTGCCCCGGAAAACTCCCGGGGAAGCCGGACCAACACAAGCACCCACCCTGCCAGAATTCTTCTGGTTGTGGGCACGGATCGGTCTGTTGTCGTTTGGCGGGCCTGCTACACCACGAAATCGCGGATCACAGAAAATGGCTGTCGGAAAAGCAGTTCATGGAGGCTCTGGGATTCTGCATGCTGCTTCCCGGCCCCGAGGCCATGCAAATGGCAACCTATGCAGGCTGGAAACTCCGCGGCACGTGTGGCGGAATCGTGTCCGGCCTGCTCTTCGTGTTGCCGGGCGCCCTGATTGTTCTGATCCTGTCCATAGGCTATGTCACCCTCGGAGAACTTCCGCTGGTAGCGGCGGGATTTGTCGGTATGAAGGCAATGGTTATCGTCATTGTCATCTCCGCGCTCTTGAAAATTTCCCGCCGCATACTGCACCGCATGGAATACCGTGCGCTGGCTGTCTGTTCCTTTGCAGGCATCTTCTTCTTCGACCTCCCGTTCCCATTCATCATTCTTGTTGCGACAGCGTATGGCCTGATGCACAGGACAGACCCGCCTCTGGAGCAGGGGCCTCCAGTACAACGGCCTGCGGCCGTCTTCACAATCCGCACGATCCTTACTGTGGATGCTGATATGGTGGACACCCCTGCTCCTCCTGTGGACAGGCGGGCAACACGAACTCATTACTGGATCTCGGGATCCTTTTTTCCAGGCTTGCAGTGGTAACCTTCGGTGGAGCCTATGCCGTCCTGGCCTATCTTGCCCAGGACATCGCAAACCAATACAACTGGCTGACCGCCGAACAGATGATGGACGGTCTGGGGCTTGCCGAAACCACTCCTGGGCCACTGATACTGGTGACAGGGTTTGTGGGATTCGTCACAGCCTATTCCAGTGGCGGAACAGCTTCAGGGCTTGCCGGAGCCGCAATCGCTCTGTGGGTTACATTCATACCCTGCTTCCTGTGGATCTTTTCAGGCGCACCCTGGATAGAACTGATCGTCGGTCTGAAGCGCCTGAACAGGGCCATGGCAGCGATAACTGCCGCCGTCGCCGGAGTGATCCTGAATCTTTCCGCCTGGTTCGCGCTGAATGTCTGGTTTGACAGTGTTGAAGCGATCAGCATGGGGGTGCTCGTCATATGGCAGCCTGAATGGAGGACGCTGAACCTTCATGCCTGCCTGCTGACATTGATGAGTGGACTGCTGATGCTCAGGTTCAACTGGGGGGTGGCCAGAATCCTTCCGGTTTCCTGCCTGGCGGGCATCATGCTGTCGTACCTGTAATGCCGGACATCGTCAAACTCAATGCAGCACATTGACCCCGACTGCATATAGAATCCATAATTATTATTCAGATACGGTTATTCATGTTCAGTACGCTTCTTTCCGAAATCTTGTCGCAAGCGGATTTGTTCAGGTCAGGCGCTACGCTTGCACACGATTGTACTGGATGGCATGATTTCCCGGAGTCCTATCCCGGGAAACATGAATAATGATGCACCGCCAGCTCCCCATCGGCATCCAGTCGTTCAGGAGAATCCGGGAGAAGGAATGCTACTATGTCGACAAGACCCCCCATATCCTGCGGCTAGTCGACACGGGAGACTACTACTTTCTTTCCCGCCCGCGGCGCTTCGGCAAGAGCCTGCTGGTGGATACCCTGCGGGAACTGTTCGAGGGCAATGAACCCCTGTTCCGGGGGCTTGATATCCATGACCACTGGGACTGGTCAACAAGGCACCCGGTGGTAAGGTTCAGCTTCGGGGGCAAATACAACGAGACCGGCGACCTCGACGATGACATCGGAGGCCAGCTTGCGATCATGGAGAGAAACGCCGGACTTGATCCGGCACAGGCACCCCGTTCCGCCCCATCACGCCTGCGGAATCTGCTGGATTGCCTGCACCAAACCACTGGTGAGCAGGTGGTGGTGCTGGTGGACGAATACGACAAGCCGATCCTGGATGTCATCGACCGACCGGAAATGGCCAGGGCGAACCAGGACTACCTGCGGGGGTTCTACGGGATCATCAAGGACAGCGCCCGGGACGTCCGCTTCGTCTTCGTCACCGGAGTCAGCATGTTCTCCCGGGTGAGTCTCTTCTCCGGCCTCAACAACCTCGACAACATCAGCCTGGATCCGGAATTCGCCACCATCTGCGGTTATACCGACGCCGACCTGGATACCGTGTTCGCCCCGGAACTGCCTGGGCTGGATCGGGATCGGATCCGGGAATGGTACAATGGCTATCACTGGCTCGGCGACGAGAAGCTCTACAACCCCTTCGATCTCCTGCTGCTGTTCCGCAAGCGCCGGTTCAGGTCCCACTGGTTCGCGACGGGTTCCCCGACCTTCCTGTTCCGGATGATGCTGGAACGGAGAGTCAGCCCGCTGGAACTGGAGAACCGGATAACCGATGAGGAACTGGTATCCAGTTTCGATATCGAGAACATCAGCATCGATGCACTCCTGTTCCAGACCGGGTACCTGACCATTACGGAGATCGAGCAGGACGGGCTCCAGACCTTCTGCACCCTGGATTACCCCAACCTGGAAGTGCGCCAGAGCCTGAACCGGGGCCTGCTGGGGTTTCTTGGCCGACAGGGCAAGGAGGTGTCGGACAATGGCAAGGAACTCGGCAATCTTCTGGTGGCCAACGACTTCGACGGTTTCGCGGATCGTCTGCGGTCATTCTTCGCGGGGATTCCGTACCAGTGGCGGGACGGCAACGGCCCGGCGCGCTACGAGGCGTGGTACGCCGGGCTGCTGTACGCCTGCTTCCGCACCATCGGTCTGGACATCCGGGTGGAGGATTCCTCCAGCCGGGGCCGCGCCGACATGGTGGTGCTGCACGGCGGCCAGGTGTTCGTGCTCGAGTTCAAGATGGCTGACCGGGAAGGCGACCGGGATGCCGCAGTTCAACAGGCCATCGAGCAGACTCGGGAACGGGGCTATGCCGACAAGTACCGGGACCGGAAC
>JAJDVC010000245.1 GCA_022826305.1 Gammaproteobacteria bacterium
CTCGAGTTCGTGCGGGTCGTTCGTCATGTCAAACAGCTGGGGATCGAATCCCTGGTAATGAATGTATTTCCAGCGGTCGTCCCGGATCATGGTGGCACGGCTGCGGTAGGGATGTATGCCGAGGATGTGCCGGGCACCGCGTTCCGAGTAGTCGATCTCGCTGACAGTCGCGTCACGCCAGTCTTCCGGTGCCGGAACGCCATGCAGTAGCGGCAGCAGGGAGCGGCCCTCCACCCGCTCCCGGTTCGGCACCCCGCCGATATGCTCGACCACGGTGGGAACGATATCCACGGATTCCACGAACTCGTCTCGGACCGTGTTGCGCGTGACATCCGCGCAGCGGCCGGGGTCGACCACGATCAGCGGGATCTTCACGGAAGGATCATGGAACAGGTCCTTCTCACCCAGCCAGTGATCCCCGAGGTAGTCGCCGTGATCCGACGTGAAAATGATCAGGGTATTGTTCAGCTGCTGCCGGGCTTCCAGAAAGGCGAACAGGGCGCCAAGATGATCGTCGATCTGCCTGACCAGCCCCATGTAGACCGGAATGACCGTATTGCGAACCGCTTCCCTGGAGTATGACCGGCTGTACTCGAGTTCCATGAATGCCCTGATGACGGGATGGCGGGTGGCCCTTTCACCTTCCGAGCGTACAACGGCCTGGACATCGTCCCGGCCGTACAGGTCGTGATAGGGTGCCGGAGCAATCACCGGCCAATGGGGCTTGATGTAGCTGAGATGCAGGCACCAGGGCCGATCGGCAGCTCCCTCGATGAACGACATGGCGCTTCGGGTAAGAAAGGCGGTTTCGGAATGCGCCTCCATGACGGCTGCCGGATACCTGGAACTTCGCAGGGACCAGCCGGAATAAAGCTGACCGTCCGCATCGATGCCGCTGTTCGCGCGACGATCCCATGGATTGTCCTCCGGGTAACCGAGCGATTTGAGATACTGCGTGTACCCCTGGTTTTCAGGCAGAATCGGGTCGGGATACAGGCCCTCATGCCACTCGTAGGGCTCGAACCCACCGCAACGGGCCCTTGCAGCGAAGCCGGAATTCGCCTCCAGCCCGATGTGCTCGAGATCCTGCAGATTCTTCCGGCTGTGCGTCTTCCCCACGACGGCACTGCGATAGCCCAGTGCAGCCAGGTAGTCGGCAAGCATTCTCTCGCCGAGCTGGGTGGCGTCCTCGTTCCCGAGCACGCCGTGGCTTGAGGGATAACGGCCGGTATAGAAGCTGGCCCGGGACGGACCGCAGAGCGGGGCCTGGCAATGTGCATTGGTGAAACGGACGCCCCGCCTGGCCAGACTGTCGATATGCGGGGTCTCAAGGGACGCATGACCATAGCACGACAGGTAGTCCTGACGCAGCTGGTCGCACATGATGAACAGTATGTTGGGCCGCTCAGCCATGACGGCAGCCAGCCAGCGCATCAGTCGGCATGATCCAGAAAGACAGGACCATCAGGCCTCCTGCATCGTCTGGTTCCACCGATTTCATGACCATTTCACTCCGTCGTTCCGGACTCACCGCAACATGAAGCGCATGCACGGGACAGGAACCGCCTCGCATCACTCTCTCCCCGTTTCGCAATAGTAGAGGATGTTCACAATCCTGCCGAAAGGATCGCGGACATGAAACCGTCGGACACGGCGAAACCGACCTGGGGACACGCCCTGCTTCCGAGGCATTGGTGACAATCCATCAGCCGTCCATAATCCGGTCCAGGCCCGGCAGGTCGTGATATGACACCGAAGCCCGGTCGAACCGTTCACAGGGAATTCTGGAGACGATTCGCAATAGGGTCATTTCGGCATCGGGAACGACCATGACTCAACAGGCAAAAGTCCCATTACGGTCGGGCAAATCCCTCTGCGGACATCTGAAAATCGTGTTCCGGTGCCAGTCCAGGAACTCCCTGTCCGGCAGGTACGACTCACTCAGGGGCCGACGCATCGGCCTGCCATGGAACCCCAGCAGCCATTCCATCTGTGCAGTACCGGTGAGTTCCTCGCTGAAAACCAGTTTCAGGTCGTCCACGTCGACGGTGAAGGCACCGAGATCGAATATCTTGTGATGCAGGGTACACAGTGCCAGCCCGTTCGGGACGATGTCGGGCCCGCCAGCCTGGTGCCACTTGATGTGTGCCGCCTCGATCCCGGCGGCCCGGTCTCCGATGCGCGCATCGTAACCGCAGACGCAACATCGCCTTTCATAGGCCCGCAGGACATCCGGACGGAAGTCCCGGGAGCGCCTGCCCGATGCAGGACCCGTGTCGAGGTTCAGCCCGACGGCTTCCAGGATATCCCGGTGATAGGTCTCGGGGAAATTGTTCCCGAGCATTGCCGTCGCAACGGCCCTGAGATTCCGGGGGTCCTTCAGGACGCCCTTTACAGCTTCGGGAAACGCGCCGACTGCATGCCTTTCCCGCAACTGGGTCTTTCCCGGAGCGTTGTTGTCGCGACGCGTCAGCGGGACATCGGCAGTGACCTCCCATACTCCATCGTTCTGCAGGTGATGAAACGGATAATGCGTACCTTGCCGCCTCGCCCTTTGCCCGAACTCCTTCAGGAGTTCGCCCAGACGCTTGTCCACATCGTCGTAAGGCAGTTCCTCCCTGCCCTGAGAAAACTGCCCCAGTGCATACAGCACGAGAAGCGGCTTGTGCGAGGCAATCACGCCATCCCGGCGCCACATGCGCAAATGGTTGAACTTGTCGAGTATCGACTGAGTATCAGTCATTTTGCCTGGTGCCTGTGCATGTTCGATTTTCATGACCGAAGCGGGCCGGGGCGTCCATCACGTACTCAGGACAGTAAACAGATTGTTCCTGATAATGTCCAGACACTCGTACGAAGCGTTTCCGAGTACGATTTCCTATTGTATATCATCAATCCTGTATCGCGAACGTACCCAGGTCCCCTGACTTCCTCCACGGCATTCCCGCTCCCCGAATCGTCGCACATTGACACAGTACGGTTGCGTCATGACCGCCTTTTCACTACCACTTTCCGCATGTGACCAAGGTACTATACCATGGCTTCCAGAAAATCCCTCAAGCTTGTCAGGTGCACCGTCGATGCACTGCATCCTTCCCCGTCCGATACCGTGGTATGGGACAGGGATTTCTCCGGCTTCGGCGTACGGGTCTACATCTCCGGCAGGAAGGTCTGGTGTGACAGGTACGCAGGCCGCCCGGCAGACCAGTGTGCGAGACACCGGGTCCTGCACGGATCTGACACTCGACCAGGCGTGCCGCAATACGGCCGTCGCCATCGATGTGATTGACGGTGACATCTGCGCCGATACGGCCGATCAACTCGGCACGGTTGAGTCCGGAGTTCATGATGTACCTCCTTCAGGCATGGCTGATTGATTACTGTGGGTTGCGAACCTTTCCGGGTTCCGGGACGGGACCGCAACCCTTTCCCGAACTCCGTCCGGTTCAAACACCTCCCGGCCTCTTCTTCACCTTTCTTCCGATTTGTCCCGAATGCCGAACTGGACGGGTTCTGCAAGCAACGGGTCGATATTGCCGTGCACTGCGTCGTCAGGACGGGAACCTGCCAGGTGTTTCCTCCGGCGTCGAAATACCCTCCGGCAGATTCGGGTGCTGCGGACCTTCGCGGCGCTTCTCCGGGATCCGACCTTCCGGATACCATGGCCCGAACATTGCATGAGTGCTGTGAGGCATTGGATATCATCCGCATGAAGGCACGGTTCTGCGGATCCGGATGATGTGCAGGAAATCTCAGGCAGGACGGTGGTGGAATTCATGATGCGAAGATGGAACGAATGCCGGTACATGCCGACAAAGAGGCTGGCATTATCGACCGGATGTATCATTGCAGACATTGCGGGTACCTGGAGAGCCTGGACGTGAACACAGCGAAGAATATCCTTTCGTTCGGACTGTTGTCCGACTGACCGGGTGGGAATATTCCGGCGCATGGGGAGAATGAAAGATACGGCGGGCTCGTGAAGCCGCCGCACCATGCAGCACGGCATGCCTTGTCAAGCAAATTACACCGTGGCGAGACAGCTGCCGGGGATCCGGCGATCAGCCGTCGAAGGACATCGACACGTAGCCCAGTTCCCCGAAATCGACCGATATGGCGTCTTCCGCCTGTGCCGGGTACACGTTGCACGCAGTGCCGGTGATCACGACATCCCCGGCCTCGAGCCGACTGCCAAACCTCTGCAGGTGGTTCGCCAGCCAGACCAGGGCGTTCAGGGGACTGTCCAGCACATTGGCCCCCATGCCCGTCTCGATGCAGTCTCCGTTAACCATCAGCCGCACCGGATGTTGGGCAAGTTCCATTGTGCGCCAGCGGGTTTCCTCGGAATCGCCAAGCACGCATGCACCGTGAATCGCGTTGTCGGCAATCAGCGCGTTCCCTCCAACCTGCGTAAAGTCCGCGTACCTGTAATCCACAATCTCGATTGCAGGGATGAAGGCGCCGATGCGGGGCTTGACGAGATTGACCGTAAAGGGAATGCGTGATTCGGGAAACGTCTCCCCCATGACGAAGGCGAATTCCGCTTCAACCACCCGCCTGATGAAATCCGACGCATCCAGCGATACGCCGCTCTCGTGCGTCGAGTGCGACATCAGGCGTCCCGAAAAAGGCCCGGACACGCCCAGAAGCTCCATGACCGGACGGTTCGTGCAGGCCAGCTTGTACCCGATCACCGACGAACCGTTGTGCCGGGTCAGGCTGGTCACGACCCGTTCCTGCACCCGGTATGCCTCGGTCGGGCTGCCGGGATAGTCTTCCGGCGGAATATTCTCGATGATCCGTTGTCCAAGCCGGGCGGAAACCAGGAATTCCGCTGCCTGTTGCGTTCTGTTCATGCGACCGTCCTCAAGTCCACATTGTATTGATGACTGGTTGACCCGGCCCGGAGCCAGCAACCATGATCCAGTCCCCGGCCAGGGAGCCCTGCGGAACCATGGAGAGGAAGATGACTCCGGAGCCAGCGCAAGACGGGATTGTACAGCGAGTCAAACCGCAAGAACATCCGTGATTCAGAATCGCGCCGGGCGTACTTACTGGTGCCGATTATCCGGGCATGTCTGGATGGTCGGGGGCATGGCAGCAAGGAACGGACTTCAGCCCGGCGGTCACGCAATGGATGCCGCCCCCCGGTTTCGTGGCAGTTGCCATCCGGGCTCGAGACGCAGACCGGAGTCTGTTCGGGACTCGTGTCCTCCTGGCATCGGTGAATGGGGACATTGCCGATCTGTGCCTGCACATCCGCACTGCCTGTTGAATGGCCGGGCCAATTGCATTATGCTTCCTGGCGGCGCGACGGCCCCGTTATCGGTGATCACTCGTGCGCCAGTCCGGTCAGATCTTCATGATGTTCCTGTTCCATACCTTCCGACATGCGGATTGAAACAAATGATTCTCCGGTCATGTCTGTGCGTCGGCGTGATACGCCATCTCCCTCGGCATTCGGCAGCCCGGCGCCAGCTTGTCTGTTCTTCCTGACCGTCCTGTTCGCCGCCTCTGCCGGTGGCCAGGAACCTGCCGATCCGGATGATGATCACACCTCCCCCGTGTTCTACGAAACCGCCAGCTACACAGACTGGAAATCCCTGTGTACCGACCCGAACCAGGCTGGTCAGTGCCACCTCTACCAGCTGATCACGGATGACCAGAAGGTACCGGTCGTCACGGTTCGGGTTTTCCCCGTCCGGCACATGGAAGGCATCGCGGCGCTGGCCACGTTTCACACACCGCTTGAAACCTACCTGAAGGCCGGACTGCTGCTCGGAATCGGAAACAAGGAACCGGTTCACTACCCCTTTTCATGGTGCGACAGACAGGGATGCTATGCCCAGGTCCACCTGTCCGACGACATGATATTCACCATGAAGGACGACTGGCAGCTTACGATAACCATCGAGTCAATCAAGGCGCCCGGGCATCCCATCGACCTGGAACTGTCGATGACCGATTTCGATCACGCCCTTTCCGCCATCAGGAAACTCAACGACAAGCTCTGAGCATCCCGGCACATCCGTGCCGGCCGGCCCTGGACCAGACCTAGTTGCGGATGTAGTCCGTGATCAGCGCGATCATTTCAAACATCAGCACCATCGCGGTCATCGCGGTGATCCTGGCCGCGGTATCCTTGGAAGGGATCATGCACACGATGTCCGCGCCGAGGATGTTCAGTCCCCGCATGCCGTGAAAGATCTCGATGATCTCCCAGGCGCGCAGTCCGCGATGACCAGGTTCCAGATTTGCAACACCCGGCGCTTCCACCGCATCGAGCACATCAAGGTCGAGCGTGATGTAGACCGGCAGATCACCGACCCGTTCGCGGATCATCCGTACCGTCCCGTCGATTCCCGTCCTGAAGTAGTCCTCCGCCGGCAACATCTTGTAGCCCAGCTTGCTCTCGTGGACATCGGCGCGCGGCTTGATCGGATTGCCCCGCATGCCGATCTGCATGCTGTGTCCGGGATCCACATGGTTTTCCATGACCGTGTAGGCCGCCCAGTGCGCTGCGGACAGCTTGCTGCCGAGCCAGTGGGGAATATGCATGTAGTCATCCCGGTGCGCATCGAAGTGCACCAGGGCGATTTTCTGCCCCTGCGAAAGCCGACTGTCCTTTCCGCCTATCGCCCGCAGGATGGGGCCGGTAATGGCGTGGTCCCCACCTATCGACACTGGCCGGGTACCAGCCTGGTCCAGCGTCTTGAAATAAGCCTGTATGTGCCCGATGCTGACATCGTTTACCATGGCCTGCGGCAGAGGGCAGTCCCCGATATCGTGGATTCGCACCTCGTTCCAAGGAATGAATCCGAACTTCTGATGTCCCCTGCGATGCCAGCCCGACACGTTGCGCACGGCCCGCGGTCCCAGGTGCTGGTCACGCTCCGTCGAACCGTTTCCGGAACTGTGCGGTACGCCGACCAGGGCGATATCGCATTCCTCGGGGGATTCGTTCCAAGGGCACTTGAAGAAGGTCGGAATACCATGCCAGTACCATGGCTCCATTTCCTTTTTCGCTTTCTCTATGTCGTATTCCTGCATGTCGGTGGGGTATCCGGTAAAGGTTTCTCTCGGTCCGTTGCAGCATGAAAGACATGCGCCCATGCAAGTTTTTCGGGAAACCCCGCGCTTGTCAAGGCATTTCAGCCGGGCCGTCTGGTATCATCATGCCCGGTTCCCGCAAGTACAGGTCGCAGCACCGATGAACACGCCAGGCAGTTCCGGAGCCGACAGGATACGCAAGGCATTTTTCCATTCGCTTTCCGGCATCAGGCTGGCATTTTCCGACGAGGCGGCCTTTCGCCAGGAAGTGTACCTGGCGATCGCCCTGTCGGCCCTGTGCCTGGTCCTGCCGCTTGAATCATGGATCCGGGCGGTTCTGCTCGTCAGCCATGTCGTCGTCCTGATCGTCGAACTCCTCAACACCGCTATCGAGTCTGCGGTGGACAGGGCTTCTCCGGAATACCATCACCAGGCA
The DNA here is from genome assembly GCA_022826305.1 of Gammaproteobacteria bacterium. Taxonomy (GTDB): domain Bacteria; phylum Pseudomonadota; class Gammaproteobacteria; order Arenicellales; family Poriferihabitantaceae; genus Poriferihabitans. The sequence continues at coordinate 7,487 of JAJDVC010000245.1, forward strand.
AGGAAGGCCAAGGACACCGCCAGCGCCGCGGTCCTGCTCGCGCTGGCCGCGTCAGGCGGGCTGTGGTGCTACGCCCTGCTGTCGCTGGCGCGATGAAGCACCGGACGCGACACGACACCGTTGCCTTGCAGTCAGACTGACGGTACATTCCACATCATACATTTACCGAGGAGGTGCAAGGGAATCCGGGACTTGATCAGCCACAGGCAACACCCGCGTCATGGCAGGGGCGGCGGCATGTCGGCAATCCTTATCGGGAAACCGCCCCGGGTTCCCGTCCGGCACAGCGGTTACGGCAAGCACAGCACGGAATCCGGGCTGTTCGCATCCGAGACAAGCCCGGGGAACCGCAAGGCGGTCCGGACATTGGCAGAAATCGCCGGATCGCGGGCCGACAGCGTCCGGTACTTCTGCAAGTGGTAACATACGCCCATCGTCACCGAATCCAGCCGATACCCAGATACGCACATGGAAACACGAGACAGTGAACTCAGCCAGGTTCCAGGCAAGTACGACGGCCCGACCATCGAGACGGAAATCCTGGAGTTCTGGGAAGAGAAACGGATTTTCGAGAAGACCCTCGAACAGTCCGGGGGGCGGCCGAGGTTCAGCTTCAACGAGGGCCCGCCCACCGCGAACGGCAGGCCCGGCATCCACCACGTGCTGGCCCGGACATTCAAGGATATCTATCCCCGATACAAGACCATGCGCGGATATTTTGCACCGCGCAAGGGCGGATGGGACACGCACGGCCTGCCGGTCGAACACGAAATTGAAAAGCAGCTGGGCATCTTCGACAAGCAGAAGATCGAGGAGGAGGTGGGTGTGGCCGAGTTCACGCGGCTATGCCGGGAATCGGTAATGGCCTACATCGGGGAGTGGGAGCAGATGACACGGCGCATGGGCTACTGGGTCAATCTCGATGAGGCCTACTACACCCTGGACAACCGGTACATCGAATCCGTCTGGAACCTCCTCGGGCGGATATGGGACAAGGGCCTGATCTACAAGGGCTACAAGGTGGTCCCGTACGACCCGAAAATCGGCGCTACACTCTCTTCCCATGAGGTCGCGCAGGGGTACCGGGAAGTGGAGGATCCCTCCATCACGGTCCGGTTCAGGCTGACGGACGAGCCGGACACGGCGTTCCTGGTCTGGACGACGACGCCCTGGACGCTTCCCTCGAACCTGCTCCTGGCAGTCGGGCGGGACATCGACTATGCATTCGTGGAACATGCCGGCGAAACCCTGATCGTGGCGGAGGCCCAGGTCGAGAACCACTTTGCCGACACCGACTTCAGGATCGCCCGGACCGTAAAGGGGCAGGAACTCTCGGGCATGCGCTACGAACGCCTGTTCGACTACCTGGAAGTCGGGCAGGGAGACCCTTTCCGGGTGGTCGAGGCGGATTTTGTCAGCACCGAAGACGGCACCGGCATCGTTCACACGGCTCCCGCCTACGGCGTGGATGACCTGGCTCTGGGCCAGCGCGAGGGTCTTCCGGTGGTACACGGTGTCGGGCTGGACGGCTACTTCGTCGACAGGGTGGAACCGGTCCGTGGCCTGTTTTTCAAGGACGCCGACCCCGTGATCTGCGCCCTGCTCGAGGAAAGGGGGCTGATGTTCGCAAACCGCAAGGCGGTTCACAACTACCCCTTCGGCTGGAGAACAGGGGATCCGCTCATCTATTACGCCAAGGAGGCCTGGTACATCCGCACGACTCAAATCAAGGACCGCATGGTTGCGCTCAACCGGACCATCAACTGGGTGCCCGACACGATACGCGACGGGCGTTTCGGGAAGTGGCTGGAGAACAACATCGACTGGGCCCTGTCCCGTGAGCGTTTCTGGGGCACACCCCTGCCCGTGTGGACGGACGGCGAAGGCGAATACCTGTGTATCGGATCGCTGGACGAGCTCGAGTCCCTGACCGGACAGTCCATGGCCGGGCGGGATCTGCATCGGCCAGCCATCGACGAGATCACCTTTACCCGCAACGGCAGACTGTTCCGGCGCGTACCTGAGGTCATCGACTGCTGGTTCGATTCCGGAGCCATGACCTATGCACAGTGGCACTACCCGTTCGAAAACCGGGATATCTTCGAAAGCCATTTTCCCGCCGACTACATCTGCGAGGCGATCGACCAGACCCGGGGCTGGTTCTACACCCTGCACGCCATCGCAGCCCTGGTGGACAACAGCGTGGCCTTCCGGAACTGTGTCTGCCTGAGCCATATCGTCGACGAAAACGGCAAGAAGATGTCAAAGTCGCAGGGAAACATCGTCAATCCCTACGACGTATTCGAGACCGTGGGTGTGGATGCCCTGCGCTGGCTGTTCCTGGCGCGCACCGCGCCGGACATCCAGAAACGCATTTCCATCGATATCGTCCGGGAGGTCGCGGCCTCGTTCGTCAACACGGTCTGGAACACCTATGCATTCTTCGTCCTGTATGCACGGCTCGACCGGGTGGACCTGCACAATGCCGTGCCGGTGGAAAACCGCCCCGAAATCGACCGCTGGGCCCTGGCGCTGGCGCATGAAACGGTGAGCACGGCGACGGTGGCGCTGGATGCCTACGATGCCTACCGCTGCGGCCAGGCAATCGAGAGCTTCGTCAATCAGCTGAGCAACTGGTATGTGCGCCGCAATCGGCGCCGGTTCTGGAAAAGCGAGGACGGGGACGACAAGCAGGCTGCCTATCTTACGCTGTTCGAGTGCCTGGACATCCTGCAGAGGCTGATTGCACCGTTCATGCCCTTCCTGGCGGAGAAGATGTACCAGAACCTTCGCCGATGCATGGAAACCCCGCGCGAAAGCGTTCATCTTGCCAGGTGGCCGATCGCCGACAGGTCGTTGCGAAACAACCGACTGGTCGACGAAATCAGCGTCGTGCAGGCCGTTGTCGGGCTGGGCCGCTCCGCGCGGGAGGAAAGCCGGGTGCGGGTACGCCAGCCGCTGTCGCGGATTCTCGTCAACTGCAGCAGCGAAAAGGCCCGCGCAGCGCTCGACCGACATGTGCAGCAGGTGCTCGAGGAGCTGAACGTCAGGCGCGTGGAGTACATCGACTCGGCTGACGATATCGTGCAGTTCGCCGCAAGGCCCGTCTTCCCGCGACTGGGGAAGCGGTTCGGCAGCCTGATGCCAGCCATCAAGCGCACGCTGGAACAGTGTGACGCGCGGGAGATCAGCGACAGGGTACGCAACCATGAGCCTGTCGAACTGATGATCGAGAAGCAGTCAGTCGTGCTCGAACCGCAGGACATCCGGATCGAAACCACCGCAGCGGAAGGATTCACTTCAGCAAGCAACGCCGATTTCCTGGTGGCGCTTGATACGCGCCTGGATCATGATCTGGTCGTCGAGGGACTGGCACGGGAACTGGTGCGAAGCGTTCAGGATGCGCGCAAATCCGCCGGCCTGGAGATCTCGGACCGGATCGTGCTGTCGATAACCGGCTCGAAGCCGGTTGCCGAGGCGCTGGACCGGCACCGCGACTACGTCATGAGCGAAACCCTGGCCGTCGAACTGTGCGAGGACATCGACGACGGCTTCGTCAGGGAGCGCTCGATGGACACCTGCGAATGGAAGATCTCCCTCAGGGTGGCATGACGGCGCACCGACCGGGCTTCAGTGCCGCTTGCGGGCGGACGGCATGGATATCCTGATAACCGGCGGCGCAGGATTCATCGGGGCGGCGCTTGGCCGACGACTGCTGGAGCAGGGACACCGGGTCTTCGCCATAGACAACCTGAACGCATTCTACGATCCGGGTCTGAAAAAGGCCCGGCTTGAACGGTTGCGTACGTCCCGGTCCTTCCGCTTCCGGAGGATCGACGTGGCTGATCGGGAAGCACTGTCGCAACTGTTCCGGGACCACCGTTTCGACGTGGTGGTCAATCTCGCCGCCCAGGCCGGCGTGCGCTACTCCATCGACCACCCGGACCGTTACATCGATGCCAATCTGGTCGGATTCGGCAATATCCTCGAAGGTTGCAGGCACGGCCACGTCAGGCACCTGCTCTATGCCTCGAGCAGTTCGGTCTACGGCGACAGCACCGCACTGCCCTACCATGAGGACCAGTCCACGGATCACCCGGTGTCCCTGTATGCTGCGACGAAAAAAGCCAACGAGCTCATGGCCCATGCCTATTCGCACCTGTTTGCACTCCCGGCCACCGGCCTTCGGTTCTTCACCGTCTACGGGCCCTGGGGGCGGCCCGACATGGCGTTCTTCAAGTTCTGCGAACAGATCCTCTCGGGCGAGAGAATCCCGGTCTACAACAACGGGAACCTGGACCGGGATTTCACCTATATCGACGACGCCGTCGAAGCGGTCGGGCGTATCATCGGCACGACCGCCACACCGGACTCCGGTTCCGGTTCGCCGCTCGGCAATGTGCTCCATCGTATCTACAACATCGGCAACGGCAACCGCGTAAACCTGATGGACTACATACACGCGCTTGAAGAGGCGCTCGGCCAGAAGGCCGAATACGAGATGTTGCCGATGCAGCCCGGCGACGTGACCACCACCCATGCGGATATCGGTCGTATGGCCCGGGACTTCGACTACCAGCCCCGGGTCGGCTTCCGGGATGGGCTGGACCGGTTCGTCAGGTGGTACCGGGACTACTACGGCGGGCGGCACACGTCATGACCGCAATCACCCGGGCAGCGCAGCGATCCTTTCAAGCTGTTCGGACACGCCGCTTCGCCGACTCTTCAGTTCTTCCAGCCTGATCCCTTCCTTCCGGACCACCTCGGCCGGTGCCTTGTCCAGGAATCCCGGGTTTTCCATCTTGCGCGAAATCCGCAGGATGTCCCGGTCCAGCCGTGCCAGCTGCTTGCCGAGCCGGGCGGTCTCGGCATCCTTGTCTATCAGGCCAGCCAGGGGAATCAGCAGACGCAGGTCGCCGACCAGGGTTACCGACGCATCCGGCTCCGGCCGGTCTGCCGGCAGAACCTTCAGGGACTCGAGGCGGGCAACGTCGTGTATGTACTGCCGGTTCTCCTGCAGCCGCCCGATATCCTGTTCCGAGGCATTGGCCAGCAGGACCGGTACCTTCCTGCCGGGCGGTATATCCATTTCACCGCGAATCCGCCTGACGCCGAGAATCAGGCTCTGCGTCCATTCCATTTCCCTTTCGGCATCGGCATCGATCCGGGATTCGTCGCAAACGGGATAAGGTTGCGTCATGATCGTATCGCCGCTCGCCCCGGCCAAGGGGGCGATGCGTTGCCAGATCTCTTCCGTGATGAACGGCATGATCGGATGCGTCATGCGCAGGATGGCCTCGAGCACCGTCGCCAGGGTCTGGCGAGTGCCATGCTTCATCGGAGGGCTTGCACTGTCGCTGTTCAGTATCGACTTGCTCATCTCCAGGTACCAGTCGCAGTACTGGTTCCAGATCAGGTCATGGATCTCCCGGGCCACATGGTCGAAGCGATAGCGGGCCAGTTCCGTCTCCACCTTCCGTGCGCTGCGCTGCAGGCAGGATACGATCCAGCGGTCGGCGGTGGAAAAAGCGAGGCCGCCGGAACGCTCGTGCGTGTCCGGGGATGACACGTTCATCATGACGAACCGCGCGGCATTCCAGATCTTGTTGCAGAAATTCCGGTAGCCCTGGATCCGTCCCATGTCGAAATTGATGTCGCGGCCGCTCGAGGCCAGGGCCGCAAACGTGAAGCGCAGGGCATCGGTGCCAAACGATGCGATGCCGTCGGGGTAGTCCTTTCTCGTCTGGGCTTCCACCTGCCGGGCCAGGTGCGGCTGCATCATGTCCCGGGTCCGCTTGCGCACCAGGGATTCCAGGTCGATCCCGTCTATCAGGTCGATGGGATCCAGCACGTTTCCCTTGGACTTGGACATCTTCTGGCCGTGTGCATCGCGGATCAGGCCATGGATATAGACCTGCCGGAAGGGTACGTCCCCCATGAACCGGGTACCCATCATCACCATGCGCGCGACCCAGAAAAAGATGATGTCGAAACCCGTCACCAGCACGCTGGTCGGGTAGAACCGCTCGAGGCGGGCGCCCGGCTGCGGCCAGCCGAGGGTGGAAAACGGCCAGAGCGCGGAACTGAACCACGTGTCCAGCACATCCTCGTCCTGGACCAGCGCGACATCTCCGCCGAGACCGTATTTCGTCCTGACGTGGTCTTCATCCATGCCGACGAAGACATTGCCTGCCCCGTCGTACCATGCCGGAATCCGGTGGCCCCACCAGAGCTGTCGGGAGATGCACCAGTCCTGGATGTTTTCCAGCCACTGGAAGTAGGTCTGGCTCCAGTTGTCGGGCACGAACTCGATGGCGCCGCTCCTTACCGCATCGATGGAGGGGCCGGTAATGACCGTCCGGCCACCGGGTCTGCCGTCCGGCTGCGTGTCGCGGGTCAGGTCCACGTACCACTGGTCGGTCAGGAAGGGCTCCACTACCGCCTGGGAGCGATCCCCCCGGGGAATCATCAGCGCATGATCCTCGGTCCTCTCCAGAAGCCCTGCCTTGTCCAGGTCGGCGACAATCCGGGTGCGGGCCTCGAACCTGTCCAGGCCGACGTAGGGAGCCGGGCCCGGATCAGGGTCGTCCCCGTCATTCCCCCGTATCCGCGCTTCGGGAGTAAGGATGTTGATGAGCCCGGCATGCGGCTGGCTGCGGATCGGATCGGTTTCACGGTGGCGCAGCCAGACGTCGTAGTCGTTGAAGTCGTGCGCCGGCGTGATCTTGACGCACCCCGAACCGAAATCCGGGTCGACGTAGGTATCGGCGATGACGGGAATGCGTCTGCCGGTCAGGGGCAGGTCGCAGTGCTGTCCGACCAGATCCCGGTATCGCCCGTCATCCGGATGCACGGCCACGGCGCAGTCCCCGAGCATGGTTTCGGGCCGGGTGGTCGCTACCGTCAGAAACGTGTTCCGGTCATTGACCGGATACCTGATGTGCCACAGGCTACCCTGCTCCTCCTGGGACAGGACCTCGAGGTCGGAAAGCGCCGTACGCAGCACCGGATCCCAGTTGACCAGCCGCTTGCCCCGATAGATGATGCCTTCATCGTACAGTTCGACGAAAACCCGCAGCACGGCCTGGCTCAGCCCCTCGTCCATGGTAAAGCGCTCATTCTCCCAGTCCAGGGAGGCACCCATCCTCCGGAGTTGGCGGGTGATCGTTCCCCCGGATTGCCGCTTCCAGTCCCAGACCCGGTCCACGAACCGCTCCCGTCCGTATTCCTGCCGCGTACCGCCTTCCTTGTTGATCAGCCGCTCCACGATCATCTGCGTGGCGATGCCGGCATGATCGGTCCCCGCCTGCCACAGCGTGCTGTACCCCCTCATCCTGTGATACCGGACCAGGGCATCCATGATCATGTCCTGGAACGCATGCCCCATGTGCAGACTCCCCGTCACGTTGGGCGGGGGAATCATGATGCAGTATGGCTCGGCATCGCTCCCGGCCGGGGAGAAGTAGCCGTTCTGCTCCCAGTACTCGTACCACCGGGCTTCTATGTCTTGCGGGGAATAGGCTGTATCAAGCGTCATGGTCACTCAAGAGGATAGCATGTCCTGTTTTCAGATGTCTTCAGACAACCCGGTCAATTTCACAACCGATCGTCTCTCATACCCTGCTGAATCGTCAAAACCAACACCCGAGGCAAGGCAGTGCTTGCCAGCCGGGCCCATGCTCTTGCAGGCTTGCTGGAGTCGTCAACTCGAACCTAGTGACATGAGCAGTTTCTGGCTCTCCTCCACCGCATAATCATGTCCCCCGGGTTTTTTTCTCGCCTGCTCTAGATGTTTGCGGCCGCGCTTTTTATCGCCTTGTTCCAGATAGAACCTGCCGAGTTCAATATCCATTCTTTGTCGAATACGAATTTTTGAGATTGAATCCGTTTCCAGCTTGATCGACTCTTCATAAAGAGCTTTTGCCCGATCAGCCCTCCCCATCTTCAGGTGATACAGGCCAAGCGTTGCGGTAGCGCATGAATCACGATGGACCCATTGGCCGAGCACACCCAGGAAACGTGCCGCTTGCGTGATGTCACCAATTCTCAACAAGGCGTAAACAAGATTGTTCAATGCCCGACGGCGAAGGTTATGTGGGAGTTCCTTATTACGGTCAAGTATCTCCTCAAGCTTCCGCATAAAGCCTGTGACTGAACCCGGATCAGGCTCTATGTGGGCTTTGTGGCAAAAGATATGCGACAGGAGTTCTACGTTTACTGCATCGTCTGCTATCCCCGATTGCAAAATTCGTTCCGCTTCAATGGCGGCTTGATCACGGTTTCCCGTGGCTTCCATGCCGACAATGTAGTAAACGAATATGCTAGGCAA
>JAJDVC010000112.1 GCA_022826305.1 Gammaproteobacteria bacterium
CCTGTCGCCGATACCGACCTCACCGTCTCCTGATATCGTCAATCTCGCCAACTTCTCGGTACTCATGCAATGTTCGGGCTAAGGGTGGAGGATTCCTCCAGCCGGGGCCGGGTCGACATGGTGGTGCTCCACGGCGGCCAGATGTTCGTGTTCGAGTTCAAGATGACCGACAGGGAGGACAATCAGGATGCGGTCGCCCAGCAGGCCATCGAACAGATCCGGGAAAGGGGCTATACCGACAAGTACCGGGACCGGAACGAACCAATCCACCTGATCGGCGTGGCCTTCGGCCGGGACGGCAGTCCGGCGACGGTCAAGGTGGTTCCAGACTGATTGTCGACCAGAACCGGTGAGAGTCACTTCGTCTCGGAATCCATGGTCACGTCTAGCCCGAACATTGCACGAGCATCAAGTCCGTGATGGACAATCCACCGGCAGTGCCCGCAGGTAATCCCCGAAAGACGGGATGGGGATTTTGTAATGATCGGGTATGTCCCGGGACGGGGCCAGCAACCCGGCATGCAGGGCACTGGTCAGGAAATCATCCATCGGTTCTCCTGTTTTCCCGCGCACCTCTTCGGTGAGTGACTCGATCCTGTCGTAGGACAATTCACCGCCTCTCTCTTCCGCGGCCAGGGCCAGGCCCCGGTAGACCCATGCACGACTGGAACCGGCCGCCAGCCGGCCGGCATAGTATTCCCTCTTGTATTCCTCTGCGACCGCCATGGCCTCGTCCAGATGCCCCGAATCAAGCCGTCCGCCGTTGGCCCGGATGATCTCGCAGGCCGCCACCGCAACGCTGTTGACATGCTGCGGCCAGCCCTGGGACAGTTCGGCCAGTTCGTTCACCCACATTTTCCGGTCTGCCGGCGTGCCCGTGAAACCGTAGGCATCGAAGACACTCCGGATGGCGCTGGCCGCATCCCCGGCCGGCAACCGATCGAGGGTCACCACCCGCCCACTGGCGAATCTCGAAAGACCGCACTGGCGCAGCACGCTCTGGGTATCGCTCAGACCGAAGAACGCCGCCACCAGGGGAATCCCCCCGGGGTCACGATGGAGACAATCCAGGGCGTCCCGGGTCATGTCGGCAACGGGCGTGTTCTGCGCCTCGTCCACACACACCACGATGTGAAACTTCTTCAGCAATGGGGCGGCATGCGAGAACACACCCGAAGCGGACACTTCCCGCTCCCGGCCGCTCCATGACACGCCACCCACCGAGATATCCCGATCCGGGATCTCCCGAAGCATCTGTCTGCCGCGCTCCAGAAGATCCCCCAGCACTCTGGAAATGCCACCGGATGCCTGCTCCCGGAGACGCGCGCTTTCCGCATTGGCCGCATCCACCATTTCCCTGACCACCCGGTCGGGATACCGCAGGGACCCGGGATTCATGGCCACCGCCACCCAGGGCGCCTCGGGGGTCGAATGACACCGCACCGACTCCATGCACTCCGCCATCAGGGCCGACTTGCCGGCGCCCGGAGCACCCTGGAAGACCATCGTGCCACCCCCTGTCCGTCCATCATGCAGGCTGCCGGCCGCCTTGCGAAAGACATTGAATTCCGCATCTCTCCCCCGGAAGAACGGCTCCCGGCCAACTTCGGAGCGATCTGTCTGGTCCAGCCAGATTTCCAGCGGCAGCGGTTCGGCCGGCGGCGGCTTCGGAAAGGGTTTTTCATTCTTCCCGTTCATGCGATGATCTTACCCCAACCCTTCGACAAGTACACAGCTGAAAATTATACTTGATCCGGTCCGGTGGCTTGACCGGGAATGGTCAAACCGCTGCGGCACCTATCTTGATGTCCACCAGGAGACCCGCAGTCATGCCCCGCAAGCCCCTGGAACCACCTTGACGGTGTCTCCATCGACAACCCTTCTCCCGGAGAACGCTGTCGGCTGCGCCGTGCGCAGGCACATGCATCCATGAACCACATGGAGCATGATCGCCGGACATTACGCAAGACGCATTCCAGGCTCCAGCTTCGGCATCAGGTGGCCTCCCCCACCAGTACCACGCAGGGAATCCGCAACGTCTCGGCGATGCGCAGCAGACCCCGCGCCTCAACCGTCGAGACCAGGGATCCCTCGTCCAACCAGCACGGTTTTCTGGAACCGTGCCGACAGCGCCTTTTCCACCTTCCCCGACAGCCTTCTCCCGGCAATGCCGCCGTGGCGGGCGAGGAACCGCTGCAGCGTCTCGCTTCGGATGCCCGCTTCGGTGCCCAGCGTCCCCGCCGACGAGACGGACGGAGCCAGGCCGACCATGGGATATCCCTGTTTTTCCGCGAGTGCCGCGCCCGGTCCAGCATCGTCTCCTGCCGGTGCCCGCATAGCCCTGGACGCCCACTACGCGATCCCCGGCCGACAGGATCAGTTTCACGGCCGATTTCTGTCCCTCGGTCAGCGCGCCCCAGTGAAGCCGCACATCACCGCCCGGCCCAGAACGGCCCCGTATCCCCGAACGGGGCATGGGACACCCGGTTCGGCTCCCAACGGTCTCACGACATCAGACCTGACAACGGCCTGTACACTGCACGCGACAGTCCACGATGTCCTGCCGGAGTTTTTACTACGCATGAACCATGATACGCACACCGGCAAGCCCTCCACGAATTCGGCTTGACGCGAGGGAAGATCGTGCAAGACCGAGCGCACCACAGTAGGCGCCGACCACGACATCAACCGTGAAAACGAGCACGAAAATACGGGAATTCGTCACTGGTCCTTGTACAATCCCGGCGAACAGCCCGAAGAACAGCAGATCACCATGCCCCGAACCGTTTCCCTGCCGCTCACATGCAAACTGGCGCTGCTGCATGTCGTCGTCATTGCACTCGCCAATTACACGGTTCAGTTCACAGGCAATGTATTCGGCCATCACTTCACCTATGCGATGTTCGTTTTCCCGGTAGTCGTTCTTGCTACCGACCTGACGGTACGATTATCGGGACAGCGGACAGCCCGGATCATCGTTGCGCTGGCTTATATCCCGGCCATACTTCTCAGCGCGTGGCTCGCTGACTGGCGCATCGGCATTGCAAGCGGGACAGCATATCTGACCGGGCAGTTGCTGGACATTTCCATCTTTCAGCGTGTCCGTGACCGCTACCCGGCATGGTGGACAGCTCCCCTTGTCTCGACACTCCTTGCCAATGTCATCGATACCTACATCTTCTATTCCGCCGCATTCTATCGTTCACGGGACGCCTTCATGTCGGAACACTGGGTTGGTCTTGCCAACGTTGATCTGGTGTTCAAGATCATTATCGGGATAGTGCTGTTCCTGCCTGCCTATGGCGTCCTGCTGGCGTTCATGCAATCCCGCATGCAGCGGCATCAGTCCCGGATCACGCCGGAAGATCACTGAGCCTGGGGAATACACCGATTGCCGCCAGCGGATCCGGGAAACCGCCCGGGCACAGCCTTCAGGAGCGGAAAATCCGATTGAATTCGACCTCCCGAGTCCCACGAAAATTACCAAGTCGAGCCGCATGTTGTGATATTCTTCAGCCTCGACGCGAAAACATGAATCGGTTCCATGCTTGCCAGCTACGTTCCCATTTTCCTGTTCATCCTGATCAGTCTCGGGATCGGTATCGCTGCGATTTCAGCGGGCAGGATACTGGCCCCGGATCACCCGGACGACCAGAAGCTTTCTCCTTACGAATGCGGGTTCGAGGCGTTTGAAGATTCCCGAATGAAATTCGATGTGCGATATTATCTGGTTGCCATCCTGTTCATCATTTTCGATCTGGAGATTGCCTTTCTGTTTCCCTGGGCCGTTGTGCTGGATGAAATCGGCGTTTTCGGATTCTGGGCCATGATCCTGTTTCTGGGAGTACTGGTCGTAGGCTTTGTCTACGAGTGGAAAAAGGGCGCGCTGGAATGGGACTGAACAGATGGCTCTAGAAGGCACTTTCCAGGAAGGCTTCGCCACAGCGAAACTGGATGAACTGATCAACTGGGCCCGGACCGGCTCGATGTGGCCGATGACCTTCGGGCTGGCGTGCTGCGCCGTTGAAATGATGCATGCGGGCGCCGCCCGATACGATCTTGATCGGTTCGGCGTCATTTTCCGACCCAGTCCGCGACAATCCGACGTGATGATCGTGGCCGGCACCCTGACCAACAAGATGGCTCCGGCCCTGCGCAAGGTGTACGACCAGATGGCGGAACCCAGATGGGTCATATCCATGGGTTCATGCGCCAACGGCGGCGGCTACTACCATTATTCCTACTCTGTCGTACGCGGCTGTGACCGGATTGTGCCGGTTGATGTCTACGTGCCGGGCTGCCCGCCGACAGCAGAGGCGCTGATCTACGGCATCCTCCAGCTACAGAAGAAGATCCGCAGGACCAATACCATAGCCAGACCGGCGGTTGCCTCCGCCCAGGCCACTGCCTGATTCCGCAATTGACAGAACAACCGGACTGCCATGTCTCACCTGTCCCTGCTTGCCAAGACGCTTCCTGACCTGCTTGGACCCGCCCTGAAATCCCTGTCGGAGGATATCGGCGAACTGACCCTGGAGATCAATGCACCTGACATCGTCCGCGTCTGCCGTACGCTTCACGACCACGAAAACTGCAAATTCGACCAGCTGATCGACCTGTGCGGCATGGACTACTCGACCTATGGTACGGAAGGCGGGAAAGCCTGGAAGGGAAGCCGCTACGCCGTGGTGTACCACCTGCTGTCCATGGATTACAACAGCAGGATACGGTTACGGGTCCAGCTTGACCCCTCCCATCCTGCGGTGGATTCCATTATCGGCATCTGGCCAGTGTCCGACTGGTTTGAAAGGGAAGCCTTCGACCTGTACGGCATAGTCTTCAACAACCATCCGGACCTCAGGCGCCTGCTCACCGACTACGGCTTCATAGGCCATCCCTTCCGGAAGGATTTCCCCCTGTCCGGGAATGTCGAGATGACATATGATGAGCAGCACGGACGAGTAGTGTATCGACCGGTTACCGTTGAAGAGCGGGTGCTGGTTCCCCGGACCATCCGCACGGATACCTTTGCAGGAACCCGCAGGAATATCCCTGGCGACCCGCCCGAGAACGGATCCGGCAGATGAGCGAAATCCGTAATTACACGATGAACTTCGGACCGCAGCACCCTGCCGCACACGGAGTGCTCAGGATAATCATGGAAATGGACGGCGAAGTCATCGAGCGATGCGACCCCCATATCGGGCTGCTGCACCGAGGCACGGAAAAGCTGGCGGAAACCAAGCCGTTCAACCAGAGTATCGGCTACATGGACCGTCTGGATTATGTGTCCATGATGTGCAATGAGCATGCCTACGTACTGGCTATCGAGAAACTGCTCGGCGTGACCCCCCCGATACGCGCCCGGTATATCCGGGTCATGTTTGACGAGATCACCCGGATTCTCAACCACTGCCTGTGGCTTGGCGCGCATGCCCTGGACATCGGAGCAATGTCGGTCTTCCTGTATTGCTTCCGGGAAAGAGAGGATCTCATGGACTGCTATGAAGCGGTTTCGGGGGCTCGCATGCACGCCACATACTATCGACCCGGAGGAGTGTATCGGGATCTTCCCGAACACATGCCGCGCTACGAGGCCACCGAGCGCCACACAAGGCGCCAGAACGAATCCCGTAACAGGGATCGTGACGGATCACTGCTGGACTTCATCGAATCGTTCACCGAGCGCTTCCCGGCCTGTGTGGACGAATACGAAACCCTGCTCAGTGACAACCGCATATGGAAACAGCGCACGGTTGACATCGGGGTCGTCTCTCCGGAGCGGGCCAGGGCGCTGGGATTCACCGGACCCATGCTCCGTGGTTCCGGGATCGCCTGGGATATCCGGAAAAAACAGCCTTACGAAGTCTATGATGAACTGGATTTCGACATCCCGATCGGCACGAACGGAGACTGCTACGACCGATACCTGTGCCGGATCGAGGAGATGCGGCAATCCAATCGATTGATCAGGCAGTGCGTGTCATGGCTGAAGGCGCATCCCGGTCCGGTCATGGTCGAGGACAACAAGCTTATTCCGCCTTCCCGCGAGCACATGAAAGGCGACATGGAATCCCTCATACACCATTTCAAGCTGTTCACGGAAGGATACTGCGTTCCCGAAGGCGAAACATATACCTGCATCGAGCATCCAAAGGGAGAATTCGGAATCTACCTGGTATCCGACGGCGCCAACAAGCCCTACCGGGTCAAGATCCGTGCACCGGGCTTTGCACATCTGGCGGCCTTGCATGAGATGTCCCGTGGACATATGCTTGCCGACCTCGTCGCCATCATAGGGACCCAGGATATCGTCTTTGGAGAAATTGACCGCTAGACGCAGATGGAATCGGAGCAGATATCCCTGTCAGAAGCCTCCATGTCGGAAATCGACCGGGAACTGGCAAAATACCCGCCGGACAGAAGGCAGTCGGCGCTTCTGGCGGCACTCAGGATCGCCCAGGACGAGCATGGCTGGCTCAGACCGGAACTGATCGAGCATGTTGCAGACATCATCCGGGTACCAGCGATCAGGGCCCATGAAGTGGCCTCGTTTTATTCCATGTACGATCTGGAGCCGGTCGGCCGACACAAGATCGAGGTGTGTACCAACATATCCTGCATGCTGCGAGGGTGCGACAAGATCGTGGCCCACCTGAAGGATGTGCTGGGCGTGGATATCAACCAGACGACCGAAGACGGCAGGTTCACGCTGAAGGAAGTCGAATGCCTGGCCGCATGTGCAGGAGCTCCTGCGATGCAGGTCGGTCACGACTACTATGAAGAACTCACGGCGGAAAAGGTTGACCGGATACTGGAGGGGCTGCAATGAGTCGTCAGCGGGACAGGTCGCTCATTGCCGAGCGTTTCGGCACTGTCCGCCAGGCTGCCAGTGTCTGTCTGCCTGATCCGTCCGTGAAGACCCCATGGAAGCTCGAAACCTATCGTGCAGGCGGCGGCTATACAGCCCTGGAGAAGGTGCTGTCCGGACAGATTCCTCATGCCGACATAATCGAGACCCTGAAACTGTCCAATCTTCGCGGCCGCGGTGGCGCCGGATTCCCGGTCGGAGTCAAGTGGAGTTTCATGCCGCGAAGCAGCGATGTACAGAAGTACGTGGTCTGTAATTCCGATGAAGGGGAGCCTGGCACCTGCAAGGACCGCGATATCATGCGGCTGAACCCTCACGCCCTGATCGAGGGCATGGCGATCGGCGGCTACGTGATGGGCGCCACGATCGGATACAACTACATACGCGGGGAATTCCGGGAACCCTATGATGTGATGGAAGAAGCGGTACGGGAAGCCCGGGAAGCAGGATTCCTGGGCAAGAACGTGTGCCGGTCCGGATTCGACTTTGACCTGCACAACTGCCTGGGAGCTGGCGCGTACATCTGCGGCGAGGAGACCGCGCTGCTCAACTCCCTTGAAGGAAAAAAGGGAGAACCCCGGTTCAAGCCTCCGTTTCCCGCAGCATACGGCCTGTACGGCAAGCCGACCACGATCAACAATACCGAATCGTATGCTTCAGTGCCGGCCATTCTGCGCGCGGACGGAAACTGGCTGGACGGGCAGTGGTTCCGGGGCCTCGGCGTGGAAAACTCGGGCGGAGTCAAGATCTTTTCCGTGACCGGTCATGTCAACAGACCCGGCAACTACGAGATCAGGATGGGAACCCCGTTCCGGGACCTGCTGGACATGGCCGGCGGGGTATGGAAGGGGCGCAGGCTCAAGGCGGTCATACCGGGGGGATCGTCCGTTCCGGTCATGCCGGCGGAAAGCATTCTCAAGGCGAACATGGACTACGACTCCCTGCAACAGCATGGTTCCGCAGTCGGCGCAGGTTCCGTCATTGTCATGGACGAGACCACCGACATGGTCGGGATACTGGAACGAATCGCCCTCTTCTACTACGAGGAATCCTGCGGACAATGCACGCCATGCCGCGAGGGAACCGGCTGGCTCTACCGGATCATCAGGCGGATCAACAGCGGACGCGGTTCAATGGAGGATCTCGATACACTCCTGGACGTTGCGAACCGGATTGAAGGACGTACTATCTGCGCACTCGGCGATGCGGCTGCCTGGCCGGTGCAAAGCTTCCTCAGGCACTTTCGCCATGAATTCGAGGACAAGATAGCCATGGACAGGGCAAACGCGGCATGAGCACGGTAACCATCAATGTGGATGGTCGGAATCTGGAGGCCACTCCGGGCGAAATGCTCATCTGCGTTACGGATCGTAACGGGATATACATTCCCCGGTTCTGCTATCACGAAAAGCTGTCCGTTGCGGCCAATTGCAGAATGTGCCTGGTTGAGGTGGAGCGTGCACCGAAACCGCTGCCTGCGTGTGCCACGCCTGTCATGGATGGCATGAAGGTGCAAACCCGATCCATCACCGCGCAGGAGGCACAGAAAGGAACCATGGAGTTCCTCCTTATCAATCATCCGCTGGATTGTCCCGTCTGTGACCAGGGAGGTGAATGCCCGCTTCAGGACCAGGCACTCGGCTACGGTCGCAGCGATTCCCGCTTTCAGGAGCAGAAGCGTTCGGTGGCCAGTCACGACATCGGCCCGCTGGTAGCCACGGAAATGACCCGTTGCATTCATTGCACGCGATGCGTGCGATTCGGGGAAGAAGTGGCGGGACTGCTGGAAATGGGTGCGCCGGGACGGGGCGAGCACATGAAGATAAGCACGTTTCTCAACAGACCGGTCAACTCGGAAGTTTCAGGCAACATGATTGACCTGTGTCCGGTTGGTGCCCTGACATCAAGACCGTTTCGTTTTGCGGCGCGTTCCTGGGAATTGACCAGCAACTTCGGAATCAGTCCACATGACTGCCTGGGAACAAACATCAACATCCAGACCCTGAGGAACTGCGTGGAGCGGGTTCTGCCCATCGAGAATGCGGAAATCAACGAATGCTGGATCGCCGACCGGGACCGGTTCAGCTACGAGGCAATCAACTGCAGGCACCGGCTGACGGTTCCGATGATCAAGCGCGCCGGAGCATGGGAGGAAGCCACCTGGGAAACGGCCCTGACCCATGCGGCAAACGGCCTGAAACGGCTGATGGACAACGGCAGTGCAGCCGAAATCGGCGGCCTGGCGACCTGGAGCTCGACACTCGAGGAATTTCACCTGTTGCAAAAACTGGTCCGTGCCATGGGCAGCGACAGTGTCGACTACAGACTCCGGCAATGCGACTTTCGTGATGACGACATCGCCCCTCCCCTTCCGGTATCCGAAGTGCCGATACGCGCATTCAGCGACCGTGAATCGGTGTTGCTGGTCGGTTCCAACATTCGCAAGGAGCAACCCCTGCTTGCCCTGAGGTTGCGTAACGGCTGGCAGACCGGCAAGACACGTATTGCCGCAATCAATCCCATTGACCATGACCTGAACTTCGGCACCTCACACCTGCTTATCGCACCAGGCAATTCCCTGGTCAGTCAGCTGGCTGCCCTGGCCAGTGCGGTTGCCGGGGCAAGATCAATGCCCCTGCCTCCTGAAATCCGCCGAATCGCCGACAAGCACAGGCTGACGGATCTGGCCGACCAGATCTGCCAGGCAGGCGGCAACGGACTCGTCGTGCTTGGGGAAGCGGCCCAGCAGCATCCCAACGCCAGTCTCATCAAGGCTATCGTGCACTGGCTGGCCGAAGCTGCCGGCTCCCGGATCGCGCTGCTCGCGCCCGGCAACAGTGCAGCGGGCGCCCTGGCCAACTGCCAGCCGGGTGAAGGCGGACGAAATACCGGACAGATGCTTGCCGGGGGAATGCGCGGTTTCATACTTCTCGGATGTGAGCCGGAACTCGACTGCATGGACGGAAAGCAGGCACTCTCCGCCATGCAGGATTCGGATTTCGTAATCCAGTTGAGTGCGTTTCGCTCCGAATCGGTCATGCAGTATGCCGACGTCCTGCTGCCCATGGCCACCTTTGCGGAATCGTCGGGAAGCTATCTCAACTGTGAAGGCCGCCTTCAGCGATCCAGGGCGGCAGTTACTCCCCCCGGAGAGGTGAAGCCTGCATGGAAGATCCTGCGTGTGCTCGGCAACTTTCTTGGATGCAGGGGATTCGATTACATGGACCTGGAAGACATCGAGACCGAATTGTCGCCGAGAACGGAAAATCCGGCGCCAACGTTCAGGCTGGGAAAGTGGCGCCTGGAAGACATGATCGAACCCGGCCACACGGGATTGACACGGCTGTCAGGCATGCCCATGTATCGCGGAGAGGCGACCTTGCGGCATGCCCGCGCCCTGCAATCCACTGCGGACACTCCCGCCCCCGTCATCCGTGTCCATCCCGACACCCTTTCCGAACTCGGCCTGAAGAGCGGTGAACAGGCACTGCTGGATGATGGCGATACGACCGCGCAACTGCCCGTGAAGGAAGACCCGCGCATACCCGAGAAATGCATTTATCTGCCATCGGGATTTGCTGAATCCGCCATGCTCGGCATCCACAACCGGGTTTCCCTGGAACCGCTGGACGGCAGGCAGGGCTGATGCACGAATTCTACCTGGCGCTCACCGGCTGGTTGCCTCAATACTTCCAGACCACGCTCTGGATCTGTCTCAAGATCGTTGCCATACTGGCTCCGCTGATGCTGTGCATCACCTATCTCCTCTTTGCCGAACGCAAGGTAATCGGCTACATGCAGACACGTGTCGGACCTAACCGCGTCGGACCAAAGGGCTGGTTGCAGCCGATAGCTGACGCCCTGAAGCTCATCTTCAAGGAAATCATCATTCCGGCACGTTCCAACCGTTATCTGTTCCTGATGGCCCCGGTCCTCGCCCTGGCTCCGGCCCTGGCGGCCTGGGCCGTCATTCCATTCACCGATACCCTGGTACTGTCCAACATCGACGCCAGCCTGCTCTATGTCCTGGCACTGACCTCCATGGGGGTTTACGGAATCATCATTGCCGGCTGGGCTTCCAACTCGAAGTACGCATTCCTGGGGGCCATGCGATCCGCCGCCCAGATCGTCGCCTACGAGATTGCAATGGGATTCGCACTGGTTGGTGTGCTGATGGTTGCAGGCTCGCTCAACCTGAGGGAAATCGTCATCAACCAGTCCGGGGGTTTCTGGCAATGGTACTGGCTGCCGCTGCTGCCGCTTTGCGTGGTGTATTTCGTCTCGGGCGTCGCCGAAACAAACAGGGCTCCTTTCGATGTCGCAGAAGGAGAGTCCGAGATTGTCGCCGGCTTCCACGTGGAATATTCTGGCATGGCCTTTGCCGTGTTCTTCCTCGCCGAGTATGCCAACATGATTCTCATAGCAGCGCTTACCGTTCTCATGTTTCTCGGGGGCTGGCTACCACCCGTCGAGGTAGAACCGTTTACCCTGCTGCCCGGATTATTCTGGTTCGGAGCCAAGACCACCGTCGTGACATTCCTGTTTCTCTGGCTTCGGGCAACCTTCCCGCGCTATCGATACGACCAGATCATGCGACTCGGGTGGAAGGTTCTGATTCCGGTTACACTGGTATGGATTGGCGTCATTGGGATCGGCAGATTCTACACGCCGGTTGGACATGTATTTTCGTAGGTGAGAGGTGACGATCATGAGGCTTGACTTGCGACAATTGTACAAGACATTCTCCCTCTCGGAACTCCGAAAGGGAATGGGGGTCACCGGGAAGCACTTTCTCAAGAGAAAGACGACCATCATGTACCCGGAGGAAAAGACCCCGAAATCTCCGCGGTTCCGAGGACTGCATGCGTTGCGCCGCTACCCGAACGGGGAAGAACGGTGCATTGCCTGCAAGCTGTGTGAAGCCGTCTGCCCTGCCCTGGCGATTACCATTGATTCGGAAGAACGGGAGGACGGCACTCGCCGCACCACCCGTTACGATATTGACCTGTTCAAGTGCATCTACTGCGGTTTCTGCGAAGAGGCCTGTCCGGTCGACTCCATCGTGCTGACGGACATACATGAATTTCACATGGAGGAGAACAGTGAGCGCATGATCGACAAGGAGCACCTTCTGGAAATCGGCGACCGCCATGAATCCGAGATCGCCGCGGCCCGCAAACAGGATGCACCCTACCGATAACCGATGACCCTGCTGCAATTCTCCTTCTACCTTTTCAGCGCAATCCTGGTGTTCGCGGCCGGCATGGTTGTAACCGTGCGCAATCCCGTCAAGTCGGCATTATTCCTGGTACTTGCCTTTTTCAGCGCGGCATGTGTATGGATCACCCTGCAGGCCGAGTTTCTCGCCATTGTCCTGGTACTGGTCTATGTGGGCGCTGTCATGGTGCTGTTCCTGTTCGTGGTCATGATGCTGGACATCGATCTTGCCCGGCTCAGGGCCGGATTTGCCAGATACCTCCCCGTTGGCGGCCTGATCGCTGCCCTGCTCGCTGCCGAAATCGTGCTGGTAATACACGGCACGTTTCCCGCAGACCTGTACAGCCCTCCGATCGTGGACAGCACCGGACACAGCAATACGAAGGCCCTTGGTTCGGTTCTGTATACCCATTACGTCTATGCCTTTGAAATTGCAGCCCTGATCCTGCTGGTGGCAATTGTGGCGGCTATCGCCCTGACCATGCGCAAGCGACCCGGAACCAAGTACACGCACCCGGGCAGACAGGTAAAGGTCAGGCGCGAAGATCGACTGAAGCTGATCAGCATGAAGGCCGAGGGAAAGTCCGCACAGGAGGGCACGACATGATTCCCCTTTCCCACTACCTGATCCTGAGCGCTGTCCTGTTTTCCATCAGCATCGTGGGCATCTTCCTGAATCGGAAGAATGTCGTGATCCTGCTAATGGCAATCGAACTGCTCCTGCTTGCGGTCAACATCAACTTCGTGGCCTTTTCCCATTACCTGCAGGATCTTGCCGGGCAGGTTTTCGTGTTCTTTATCCTGACCGTGGCAGCTGCCGAGGCCGCAATCGGTCTGGCGATCCTGATTGTCCTTTTCAGGAGTCGCCGGACCATTAACGTAGATGACCTGGATTCACTCAAGGGATGATCAGCATCTATAGCGCCATTCCCCTGATCTGTCTCATTGCGTCCGTGATCTCGGGACTGTTCGGAAAGAGGATCGGGAGGCGGGGAGCCCACAGTGTCACGATAGGCGCTGTTGCCCTGTCCTGCCTGCTTTCCCTGTATGTGTATGCGGATGTCCGGCAGGGAAATACCGCCAACGTCGTACTGTACACCTGGGCGACAAGCGGCGGCATTCCTTTCCAGATCGGATTCCTGATAGATCAGCTCAGTGCCACGATGATGGTTATCGTGACCTTCGTATCCCTGATGGTACATGTCTATACCATCGGCTACATGGCGGACGACCCCGGCTACCAGCGATTTTTCTGCTACATCTCACTGTTCACCTTCTCCATGCTGATGCTGGTGATGTCCAACAATTTCCTGCTGCTGTTCTTCGGGTGGGAAGCGGTAGGGCTGGTTTCGTACCTGCTGATCGGCTTCTGGTATGAACGGGAATCCGCCATCTTCGCCAACCTGAAGGCCTTTCTGGTGAACCGGGTGGGTGATCTCGGCTTTCTGCTGGGTATCGGAGCCATCGTGGCGCTGTTCGGTTCTACCGACTACCTGACGGTCTTCAGCTCGGCGCCAGATATCCAGGGACAATCCGTACATTCCCCTTTCGGGGAATGGCAATGGATCACGGTGATCTGCATCCTGCTGTTCATTGGCGCCATGGGGAAATCCGCGCAGGTACCGCTTCACGTGTGGCTGCCTGACTCAATGGAAGGCCCGACCCCGATCTCCGCCCTGATCCATGCGGCAACAATGGTCACCGCCGGAATCTTCATGGTGGCCCGAATGTCTCCCCTGTTCGAATTCAGCGAAACCGCACTTTCCGTCGTCCTGATCACCGGCGCCACCACTGCCTTCTTCATGGCCCTGATCGGCCTGGTCCAGAACGACATCAAGCGGGTTGTAGCCTATTCCACCTTGTCCCAACTCGGTTACATGACTGTAGCGCTCGGCGTATCGGCTTACGAGATCGCGATCTTTCATCTTGGAACCCACGCCTTTTTCAAGGCATTGCTGTTTCTTGGCGCAGGCTCGGTCATCATTGCCATGCATCATGAACAGGACATGCGCAAGATGGGAGGACTGAAAGCAATCATGCCGATCACCTATCTGACCATGGTAATCGGATCCCTGGCACTGGCGGGTATCCCGCCCTTCGCAGGATTCTTTTCCAAGGACGCGATCATCATGGCCGTACATCACAGCAATATCCCGGGCGCAAGCTATGCCTACATCGCGGTACTGCTGGGGGTCTTTGTCACGGCCTTCTATTCATTCCGGCTCCTGTTCATGACCTTTCACGGAGACAACCGGGCTGACGAACACACCCGCAGCAATCTTCGCGAATCTCCCGCGGTGGTGACCGCGCCACTGATTGCCCTTGCGATCCCGTCCATCGTGGCCGGGTGGATATTTTTCGGACCAGTCATAAGCGGTGAATTCTTCAGTGACTCGATCAGCGTTGCACAGCAGCACGACGTGACACGCGCCCTCGCCGCCGATTATCACGGCAAGACCGGCTTCACGCTGGTCCTTGCGGCTATGGGACACGGCCTGACAACCGCACCGTTCTGGCTGGCAATAGCCGGTATCTCCCTTGCCTGGTACTGCTACTGCCACAATCCCGGATTACCGGCGAAAATATCCGGTTCCCTGCCTGTCCCGTATCGCATCCTGGACAACAAGTACGGATTCGACGCGCTGTACCAGACTGTTTTCGCAAGGGGGTCAATTCGTCTGGGGAACCTGCTGCACAACAAATCCGACGCCGGACTGATAGACGG
>JAJDVC010000092.1 GCA_022826305.1 Gammaproteobacteria bacterium
GCTGTCCACGGTCTCCACCGAAAAGACCAGGTCCGACTGGCTGGCCTTCAGGGACTCATCGACGAATGATTCGCCGGTCAGGTTCAGCGTACCCAGGTCCAGCCTCGAGAGCACGTCCTGCGAGAGGTAGCGCTGGAAGAATCCCCGTGCAATGTCCATCTTCCCCAGCGCATGGCGGAAAAACCGGTCGTGCGGATTCGACAGCGCGCCCTGATCGTTCTCTGCCATCTGTGCCATTCATCCGGTCGGGAAGTCGCACGCAGGATACCATGCTTCCCCGGACTCACGACGAAGGGGAAATGACCCCGGATTCCGGCCCTGCATCAGCCGTCTGCCTGTATTGCAGGGCTGCGCCCCGCGCAACGGGACCGGAACAGTCGGGCCGGCGCAATGTCAATGGGAATTGCCGTGCTTTTCACAGCGCCGCCCAGCAAGTATTCGCTGTTCCAGGACACCGATGAAGGAGAGGCCACCATGTCTGGGGGCGCGATAACTGTACCCTGCATCAAAACTTCATCGGACTGATCGCTCTGTGGCATGAACAGCGATCAGCCAGTCGTCGCCCTGTCTCAGGAGAGATGGCGCTGTCGAGGCCTGGTGCACCTGGCGGCGCGATGCGGATTACCCGAGGCTCAGGCCTTTCCCCGTCAATCGTGCCTTTTCGCACGCCAGGGCAGACAAGGCAAGGTCCCCAAGTCCGACTCCCCGGAAAATGAAAGCCTTGCGATGACCGTCTCTTGGGTTCGCCGATATTCTGCCGCTGACCAGGGCTGCGATATCTCCGCTTATCAGATCCGTCCTGACCATGGGGTCCGCCATACTGCGCTCCTGTTCCACATCATCGATGATGATGCAGCCGAATACCTCCATCCCTTCCGGCTTGAATGGTTTTGCACAGTCGGTGGAGGACAGGAATACGCCCGGTTTGAGCCATAGGGGATCGACAAACGGGGCGACTTCCGCGGTCATGGTGATGGATGAGACGATCAGGTCCGCCCCATCAACCGCCTGCCTGGCGGTCCTGCAGTCCAAGGCCCGCAGTCCGTTGCTTTCCGCCGCTGCACACAATGCCTTGCGATTGGCTGTGCCGCGCCCGTATACGCGTATTTCCTTGAGCGGAAAGAGGTCACAAAAAAGCCGCAGATGACTGTGTGCCTGGACACCGCACCCTATGAACGAGAGGACTTGCGAGGCGGGGTGTGCGAGGCGTCGGGCAACGAGCGCGCTGGCCCCTGCCGTGCGGATGGCTGTTATCCAGTTACCATCGACAATCGCTGCCGGTATTCCGGTTTCACTGTCCAGCAGCATGATCAGTCCATTGATCTGGGGTAACCCCCTGGCGGGGTTTCCCGGATTGAGCACAACCGACTTGACTGCAACGAAAGGCGGGTCGAGGGCAGTCGAGAGCGTGGACATCACGTATCGGCCGTCTCCGGGGAGAATGACGCCTTTCGGGGCGTTCCAGGCTGTTTTCTGCGCTTGCCCGAGGAACAGCCGTTCCATGCGGTCTACCACTTCATCCGTAGTGATACCCAATTCATCAAGTACCGGTTCGGGAAGGTAGAGCAGGGGCGGTGATTCGTTTGACATTGCGGATTCATGACATGCATCGGACCGGGCTGGCTGAACTCCGGGCCTGTGGATGCATGACCTAGGCCTTGATGCGTATCAGGGACATCATACCAGACATCTGGTGCCCGAGCATGTGGCAGTGGAACATCCAGTCTCCTGGACTGTCGGCAACGAATGCAATCTGTACCGTCTCGTGACGTTCGACCAGCACCGAATCCTGCCACTCCCTGAACCGGGTCGGTTCACCGTTCCTCGCCAGTACACGAAACGCATGACCATGAAGGTGCATGACGTGTGGCCAGGCCGTATTGTTACGCATGTCGAGGACCATGCTCTGACCGGGTTTCAGGTGCTGCAGTGGGTCCAGGACATGCCCGTCGGATACCGTGCCATTGATGGCCCAGAACTTTCCCTGGCGCACCAGGGCACGGATATCCTGCCACTTTCCGTTCAGTGTTGCGCCGTCCATGGCGCCCATGGCTCCTCCTTCCAGTTCGACAGTACGGATGATGGCCGACTCCGGATCGGGTTCGGGAAGCGGATTTGCCGGCAACTGTATCCCGTGATCCGGCAGGTTTGCCCGCAACGGAGCCTCCTCGTATGCCAGGTCGATCAGCCGGTAGGCCGATTGCCGATAGTACCGGTCGACGACCGGAAATTTCTGTCCCGGGCTCCCGGTCATGTCAAGAATCAGGTCCATGCGCATGGAAGGGGCCAGGGTCACGACTCCCGAATCGGCAGGATGAGGCGGAACCGGATGTCCGTCAATGGCGATAACCTGCGGTTCGTGAGATGGGAACTCCAGTGCGAAAATCCGGGAATTCGCGGCGTTGATCAGCCTGAGTCGAATGCGTTCCCCGCTCCTTGTCCGGAAGATATCCGGAAACTCGCCATTGATCGTGACAGCGTTGCCGATGCGTCCGCCATGGCTCAGATCGTGCCGGTTATCAAAGCCCTCCACTATCCGGGCATCCATGTCCAGGCGCCAGTCATCGAGTATCCAGACCAGTTCGCGGTCGACTGTCGGCGGATCCGGTTCTTCCACGATCAATGCGCCGTACATTCCGCGTCCAACCTGCTCGATACTGTTCATGTGAGGGTGGTACCAGAATGTTCCCGCGTCAGGCAGGGGGAATTCATAGGTGAACGCCGATCCGGGTGCGATCGGGGGTTGGGTGACATGCGGGACGCCATCCATGGCATTGGGCAGGCGTATGCCATGCCAATGGACCGTCGTCTCTTCGGGAAGGCGGTTCCTGACAGTGACATGCAGGGTCTCTCCCTGTCTTGTGCGAAGCTCGGGACCCGGCACCAGGCCGTTGTAGCCCCAGACATCGGTCGCCGGATATTCCTCGGGCACAAGCTGGGCCTGTCCTGGTTCTGCCGACAGGCTGAATGCCTGCACTTGCGTTGCCGATACGGGTGGTGTGCCCGGAAGGAGTCCGCATGTCAGGATTGCAGTGCCCCTGAGGAAGTTTCTTCGGTTCATGAACTGTGTGTCACTGATGGGAGGTTGGTTGATCCAGTATAACCCGCCTGATATGCGTGATTCACTACCTCGATGCAGGATGCTTCCCCGGTCCCCTGGCTGTTGCGGCGCATCACCGGTTCGAGGAACTGATTCAGATTGGTCAGGATCCGGAATAATCGGGTTAGAATCCCGGATTCACGATCTGCGACATGAAGAAACGATGGCGATGACCATGCTGACAGGCGGGCAATCCGTGGTCCGGGCCCTTGAAGCCGAGAACGTGACGCATGTTTTCGGTTTGATCGGTTCCGCCACCCTGGAGCTTTTCGACGCACTTTACGATTCATCCACAATTCGTTTCATCGGGGTGCATGATGAACGTACCGGCACTCATATGGCGGATGGCTTTGCCAGGGCATCGGGCAGTCCGGGTATCATTGTTGCCGGCCAGAACGGACCCGGTGCGACGAACCTCGTGACGGGACTGGCGCAGGCGAAAGCCGCTTTTTCTCCCGTGATCTCGATTGCGGGTTCCCTGTCAACGGAACATGTGTATCGGGATGCGTTCCAGGAAGTCGATCAGCAGGCGTTGTTTGCGCCTGTGACCAAAAGGACCTGGACCGTGACACGGGCCAGCCGCTTGCCGGAAATGTTCAGGGAAGCATTTCGCCATGCCATGACCCCAAGGTGTGGACCGGTGGCCGTGAATCTGCCGCGGGATGTCCTGTCCGAAAGCAGCGAATACGATGAGTCACAGAGGCCCGAAGCGTACAGGGTACAGGGGATTCCGCTGGCCTCGGACAGGGATATCGGCATGATCGTCGAGCTCCTGCGCAATGCTTCCAGGCCAGTCATTGTTACAGGTGGCGGGATCAAGCATGCCGGGTCCGAGGCTGTCTGCGAATTGGCGGAGTGTCTGGATGCACCGATCGCCACTGCCCCGGGACATGGAGACGTGATTCCCTTTGACTGTCACCTGAATGCCGGACAGATGGGGCCGAGAGGGAATCCGGTTGCATCCGATCTGGTGCGCGGCGCCGATGTGATTCTGGCGCTGGGAACCCGGCTGGGTTTCAATTCCACCTTCTTCTCCTACGACAATATCAACGCCGGGGCAAGGATCATCCAGGTGGAACTGGAGCCCACGGCGATCGGTCGGTATTTCCCGGTTGCACTGGGTGTCTGGGCAGACGCCGCTTCGGCTGCCCGCCAGATCAGGCAGGCATGGGACAAGGCGGGCCTGCGGTCCGGTGCGACCGACTGGGCAGAGCGGTTCAAACGGCATCGCAAGGTCTATCTGATGAACAGGGATGCAGGACAACTGGATGATTCCCCCCGTATCCAGCCCGGATCGGTGTTCAGGGCCCTGAGATCCGTCTTGCCCAGGGATGCGGCGATTACCCTGGACGCCGGTACATTGTGCCTCCAGGCAACAGATGCGCTGAATTACTGGCGCACCCCATCCCTGTTCAGTCCGCTTGATTTCGGGCTGGTGGGCTTTTCCTTTGCATGCGGACTTGGCGTGAAACTGGCCATGCCGGACCGTCCGGTCGTCAGCCTGATGGGAGACGGCGGGTTCGGCATGACCCTGTCGGAACTGAGCACGGCGGTGAAATACGGTATCAACACGACCACCATCGTGCTGAACAATCGTTGTTGGGGTGCTGAAAAGGCGTATCAGAGAGACTTTTTCAATGGCAGGTACATTGGCGCCGACATTGCCAGTCCGCCATTCGACAAGGTCGCTGAACTGTACGGTGCTGCAGGATTCGCGGTTGACCGGATACAGGATCTGGGAGAAGCGGTCTCCAGTGCACTTCAGTGCGGCAAGCCTGCGGTTATCGACGTCGCGGTGGATCCCGATGCCCTGTACAGCTTTCGTCGGGATTCCTTCGTTCATCGAGGCGGTTGAGCCGGAGAACATGACCATGCGGCACCTTCTCGTACAGGGTACGGATTGTGGTGGGTGAAGAGGTTCGGCAAGCCGGTTGCGGTCCGATGCATGGAAGGTCCGGTACGAAAGCGCCCCGGATCGGCATCCTGCAGCTTGATACGGGCTTTCCCAGGTTCGTCGGCGATATCGGCAATCCGGCCACGTTCTGCTTCGAGACGATCTATCGTACCGTACCGGGGGCCTCTGTAGCCGCTGCCGTAACCGATGAAGAACTGCCTGCCGAACTGATCGGTGAACTCATGTCTGCCGCACGTTGCCTGGAGAGGGAGGGAGCCTCCGTCATCGGCACCAGCTGCGGGTTCCTCGCTCCCCTGCAGCATGCGGTGCAGCAGCATCTGCAGGTTCCGTTCATCAGTTCCTCTCTGGTGCTGATTCCCTTCTTGCGGCAGATTTATGGTGGCAGATCCCCTGTCGGAATCCTGACCTATGACAAGCGCAAGCTTGGCATGCGTCATCTGCGGGAGGTGTCCGGCGAATACCTGCACATATACGGGCTGGATCCGGAATCCGCCTGGTTTCGCGCTATCGCCGGCCAACTGGAAAACATAACGCGGGAAGATGCTTGCCGGGATGTCCTGGCAGTCGTCGGCCAATGTGTCGGGGAGGTTCCCGGCTTGCAGCTTCTTGTGCTCGAGTGCACGAACTTTTCGCCGTTCAAGAAACGCATCAGGGAGGAAACGGGGGTGCCGGTTTTTGACCTTGTGGATGCGTTGCAATGGGTTGCGAACGCATCGGGCCCGTCCCGCGAGCGGCTGTTCAGGTAGGCTGTCCCAATGGCCCGGCTTCAGCCGGAGTCAACGTGTTGCGGATGATGATCGATCAGGCGACACGGTCATCAAGCCGGGAATCTTCCATTCCGAACGGCTCCGGATGGATGATCACCTGCACACTGGGAAAGGCACGGTAGAGTCGCATTTCCACGGCT